>JBBIGW010000063.1:0-19463 GCA_037447355.1 Bacteroidia bacterium
GGGAAGGCAGCAGGCTGTCAAAATTTCCTTCGGCCAGTTCAATATGACCCAGCCCGGGCCTGGAAAAATGCTGCCGGGCCAGGCCCGCGATCTCCCGGGATCCTTCCAGTGTAATCAGTTTTGCGGCAGGATTCCCCAGGGCGAGATAGGAAGTGGTAATACCCAGTGAGGTTCCGAGTTCCAGGATGACAGCGGGCTTATAATACCGTACGACCCGGTATAATAACTGCCCGTATTTGCGGGGCTTTGCGGCATGACGGGCAATGGAACTTACTTTTCGTTCCTGTGCCTGTTTATAAACCGAACCGGCACCGAAATCTTCCACCTGTATACTGCGCTTATCATGACAAAGTTCTTTTCGCAAACCCTCCACCCGGTTGTAATCCCCATACTGTTTTTTATCATTCAGTACCCGGGTAATAAAGGCATAGATAAAAGGAGAATGTGTGCCATGTCCTTTCCCGTTGGAGGCACGCAACCAGTATCGGAGGTATCGGAAAGCTAATTGGGGAACCGTGTACATGGCCGGATATTTTGATTAACCCACCCGTTCCCATAACTGGAAGGAATAGTTGTATGCATTTTTTTCATCCGCCTCATGAATAAGCTGGCTGATGAGTTTCCATTGCAGGGGATCAAGGGCCGGGAAAAAAGTATCCGCTTCCGGGCTGGTTTCCACCCGGGTCAGGTAGATCCGTTTTGCCTGTTCAAAATAAGCCCGGTAGATTTCCCCGCCCCCGATCACCATCACTTCCTTTGCATCCGTCCGGGCGGCGGCCTTTATTGCTTCTTCAATGGATTTCACAACCTCGGTTTCCTTCGCTATCCATCCCTCCTGACGGCTGATGACAATATTTCTCCGGCCCGGCAGCGCCTTTCCTAACGATTCAAAAGTCTTCCGTCCCATGATCACCGGCATACCCCAGGTGATGTTTTTGAAATACTTCATATCATTGGGTAAATGCCAGGGCATAACCCCCTCCTTACCGATGGCATTATTCGTGGCGGCCGCTACAACAAGTGAAATGATCATGTGTATTGTTCTTATTAATCAGGAAAGCTTCCTGGCTTATACAGCCACCGGTGCTTTTATCGCCGGGTGCGACTGGTAATTCTCCAGGGTGAAATCAGTAAAGTCAAAACCAAAAATATCGTTTATCGCAGGGTTCAGCTTCATCTGCGGTAGCGGGAACGGCTCCCGGCTCAACTGCAGTTTCACCTGCTCCATATGATTCTTGTAAATATGCACATCTCCGAAAGTATGTACAAAATCACCCGGCTGCAGGTCACATACCTGGGCCACCATCAGGGTCAATAAAGCATAGGAAGCAATATTAAAGGGAACGCCCAGGAAAACATCGGCGCTGCGTTGGTATAACTGGCAACTGAGCCTGCCTTTCGCCACGTAAAACTGGAACATCGTATGACAGGGCATCAGGGCCATCTCCGGAAGGTCCGCCACATTCCAGGCATTAATGATCAGGCGTCGGCTGTCCGGGTTCATTTTTAGCTGGGCGATCAGTTCGGTTATCTGATCAATGACTTTCCCGTCTTTCCCTTCCCAGCTCCTCCATTGTTTTCCATACACAGGTCCCAGTTCACCCTTATCATCCGCCCATTCATTCCAGATGGATACCCCGTGTTCTTTCAGGTAGGCGATATTGGTCCCCCCTTTCAGGAACCAGAGGAGTTCATATATGATACTCTTCAGGTGAACTTTCTTGGTGGTGACCAGCGGAAATCCTTTTTGCAGGTCAAAGCGCATCTGGTATCCGAACACACTTTTTGTACCGGTCCCGGTCCGGTCCGTTTTCTCAGTTCCCTGTTCCAGTATATGCCGTAACAATTGCTGATAAGCTTCCATGGCCGCAAGTTAGGAAGAAAGGCGGATGGCGGTATCCAACTTCACGGCCTGTGGAAAAACAATGATCATTTACCCTCCATATCCAGGCTGCCCAGGAGCAACCCATCACAGGTCTGTAAAAAAGCAAACCGGACGATCTTCCCGTTGCATCTTACCTGTTGCACGATCCAGTACCCCTCTGATTCAGTATCGGCATCCAGTGAACCAAATGTATATTCCGGGCAACCCTGCAGGTTTTTTTTTATTTCAGTCATGCGGCTGACCGCCACTGCCCTTTCCCCGGGATCGTTTATGTTCAGCGCCGCTTTCCAGTATACTAATATATTCCCAGTGTCGCCATCTTTCATACCCCGCAGCGGGTATTTGATCCGTTCCCCCGGAAAGAGGATGCCATAGATAGGAAACAAGTAAGCGGGTTCCTTTGACCTGCCGCACAAACCGGGCTGATTCTGGTCAATCTATAAACCGGTCAAAGATCTTACATTTAAATCATGCAAAACCCAAGGAGATTATATAAGGAATTGGGTAACCTGTTTTACGCGATTGCTGCAGCCGATAAAAGAATAAGACCGGAAGAAAGAAAGACCCTGCACGATGAAATTCTTTTTGCCTGGAAACACCACGAAAATTCAACCGACCGCTTTGGTTCTGACCGGGCCTTCCTGATAGAATTTGAATTCGAAACAATGGAGGAAGAAGCCGCCACGGCCGAAAACGCGTATGACCTGTTTGAGCGGTATTTCAAAGAGAACGAAAAGGAATTTGACCAATCCAGCCGCGTTAAGATCTTTAACAGCGCCCGGCATATCGCCGAAAGCGTCCGCAGGATCAACCACGAAGAATTGAATTACCTGGTGAGGCTGAAAGAGCTGCTGAAAATCTGATCAGAGCTTACGGCGCTTCAGCTCCTTGTTGATCAGTCCCAGTTCACGGCCGGTTTGTCCTTTTACAGATGTATTTTCCTGGGCCCTGCGCATCAGGTAGGGGACCACATCTTTGATGGGCCCGAACGGAAGGTATTTACTGACACTGCAGCCAGCATGGGCCAGGTTGAACGTGATATTATCGCTCATGCCGTACAATTGGCTCCAGTGAACATAGGGATGGCTCAGGGGGAGTCCTTTTTCCTTTAAAAGGGTGGCTGCATATAAATTACTGTGTTCATTGTGTGAAGCTACTACCAGGGCCACGCGGTCAATATGATCAATACAGAACTTCACCCCGGCATCATAATCCCGGTCGGTACTTTCCTTATCGGGTTGTATCGGGGACGGATACCCTTTCTCGGCCGCTCTTCTGCGTTCCCTTTCCATATAAGCTCCCCTGACCAGTTTGGAACCTAAGATAAAGTTCCGGGCCACGGCCGCCTCATAACTGTCTTCCAGGAAACGCAGGCGGTCATGCCGGTAATGCTGCAACGTATTGTATACAATCGGTTTCTCCTTGTTATATTTCTCCATCATCAGGATGGTCAGCATATCCACCGGGTCCTGGATCCAGGTTTCCTCTGCGTCAATCGAAACACCAATGGAGTTGGCTTCAGCTGCTTCACAAACCCGGTTTACCCGCTGGTGGATCCGGTCCCATTCTGCCCTTTCCTCCGGTGCCAGCCCATTCAGCGCCTTTTCAAAACGCTTGTACAAACTGCCTTCATAACCCTTCATCAGGGTGTCGATTTTCTCGAGCAGGGCATGACGGGCAAAACCGGTCACTTTTACACTCATGAACGGGATATTCGGTTGCGTGGCCGCGTAGTTGATCACTTTGATAAACATCTCACTGGCCTGGTCGAAATTATCCTCTCCCTGTTTCCCTTCCACCCCATAGTCCAGTATTATTTTTACATTGTACTCACCCAGGGTTTTGGCCACTGCTGCGGTTTCTTCCAGGGTTTCACCGCCCACAAACTGGGAGAAAATCGTATTCCGGATCATGCCCTTAACCGGCAAACCCATATTGATCGACCAGGGCGCTAACCGGGTACCAATTTTTACCAGCCAGGGTTTCCCCATCATAGAAAAAAGGAAATGGGCTTTCTTTAATTGCTTGTCGGTCTTGTACTCAAACGCAACCTGTGTATTGTCGAAAGAAATTTCGGGGTAGTTTTTTTCCATATGACGATTGTATGTCCCCCAAAAATAAACGAAACCCGCTAACTAACACTTACTAACATTTATGAGTTTTATCAGACCCGTTGCTGATTCAGGAATTGCGGCCGGCTTTCCCCGTAGTCCCATGAATGCACAACCCGGGTATTCCGGGGAAAACCCTAAGGATTGCCGGGAAGGAAAACGGGGACCTTCTCCCAGCCGGATCATTATCTTTGTCCAATCTGGCTGCAACGCACAGATATCAAAAAAGGATTATGGAAGCTAAAAAAACAATAAACAGCCTGACCATTATGACCGAAATCGTATTGCCCAACGATACCAATACCTTTGGCAACCTGATGGGGGGGCGCCTGATGTACTGGATGGATATCGCTGCGGCCCTGTCTGCCCAAAAACATTGCAATGCCCCGGTGGTCACCGCTTCCGTGGATAATATTTCATTTGAAAACCCGATCAAGCTCGGGAATGCGGTACACATTGAGGCCAAAGTGACCCGGTCCTTCAATACCTCCATGGAAATTCACCTGAAAGTATGGGGAGAGGACCTGACCCAGCAATTCAAATATAAAAGTAATGAGGCTTATTATACGTTTGTAGCACTGGACCCCAACCGTAAACCCCGGCAGGTACCACCGGTGATTGCGGAAACGGAAGAAGAACAAAAACTATTTGAAGGGGCTCTTCGCAGGAGACAGCTCCGCCTGATCCTGGGAGGAAAAATGAAACCGGATGATGCCGTGGAATTAAAGGCCTTCTTTACCAACAAGGACTGATCATTTGTCCGTGGTCTGCCAGTGATGCTTGCCCATCATCATATATTTCTTACTTTGTTCGATCGCATCCATGATCTGGGCTAAGATCGTTTCTGTACCGGCTTCATAATCGATAGCAAGAGGCGGCTTGAAGGTTACCGAGAGTATCGAACCTTTTTTCTTGAATTTCAGCCCTTTTTTATTAAAGGCCCGCCAGAATCCGCTGATCACAACGGGTATCACAACCGGCTTTACCTGTTTAATGATAAGTGCCGTCCCCTTGCGGCCGGGAGCAAAAGGTTTGGTGGTTCCCTGCGGGAAAGTGATGACCCAGTTTTTCTCCAGCGCCCGGGTGATCTTTCGGGTATCCGAGGGGTCCAGTCCTCTCCTGACTTCCTTCCCCTCCGCCCGCCAGGTTCGCTTTACCGTTAGCCCGCCTGCTAACAAAAATAAACGGCTGATCAGGCTGCCTTTCATGGTTTCTTCAGCAGCCACATAGTTAACACGCGTAAACGGGTTGAGCAGGTAATACGGGATACCCAGCCGGTTCAGTTTACCCCATTTCACCGCACAAAAGATCTGAAGGAAGGTGATCACATCAGCAAAATAAGTCTGGTGATTGCTGACGAACAGCACTTTCTCACGGGGAAGATCACGCAGGTGCTCAGTCCCGGATATTTTCAGCTTGTTGATGATCGCCAGGCCCGGGTAGGTAACAGCACCCACAATAAAATAGACCAGTTTCCTGACCGGGTTAAAATGCCAGAAGCGGTTAAAGATAGCAGCCATGTGTCAGTTTAGTATTGTCAATACCTTTCACCGCTGAAATTAAGAAAATGCAGGGAAACAAAAACAAATTCCCGCCAGCCGGAAAACAAGCTGTATACAAAAATGCAACGAAGGGATTATTTGGCGATTTTACCAACTGAAACTTCGTTGGTCATCAGGTTGGTGATCCGCAGGTGATACAGTCCGTGAGAAAGGGAAGCCACCCCGTTTATGGACAACTGGTTCATTCCCCGGTTGACGCTGAATTCCTGCTGATGCTGTTGCCGGCCGCTGTTATCATATAATTCCACCCGTATGGAACCGGCATTGGCGGTTGTATAAGAAAGGGTGATCGTGGAAGCAAACGGATTGGGCCAGAACCGGAAACCGGCATTGGGGAACAGACGCACCGGCACCACATTTGAATACGCATAATTGGCCCTGTTATCTTCTGCCCTGACGCGGTAATAAACGATACCTGCTGTCAGCAACTGAATGTCATCCGCAGCATTGTATTCGGTCAGGATATTCATCGGGCCGGCGGGAAGGGTTGACCCCAGGTCGGTAAATACGGCTCCATCCAGGCTTCGCTGGAGGATGAATTTCTCGGTATTCATTTCATTCTCCGCCATCCATTTCAGGTATACGGTATTTTCTTTTAATAAAACAGTAAGTGAAAAATTATGCAGGGGTAAAATACCTCCCCCGGTATCCACTTTGCAAAAACCGGCAGCAGCTGCCTGGTCCTGCTCATGCAGGACAGCAATGAACCTTCCGGCGCCCTGCACCTGCCCGAATACCAGTAAAGCAAGAAGCAGGAACGCAAAACGCCTGACGGCCATCCGGCAAGTGAATAAAACCCTGGATCGAAGAGCGTGCATAATCATGAGTTTGGTACGAATAATATACTCCCCGGGACAAATGATGCTTGAAGACACACATTATTCAATAAGGCTGCCCTTACTAAATGAGCCGGTAGCACCTTCAAGTGGATGATACACAAAGAAAATAACAGGAACGATCATATGCAAGTTTACACAGGAGAAATTTATTCGTATTTCTACGTTTTTAAGGATTTACACTAAATAAAAAGGCCGTCTTTCCGGAAAAAGACGGCCTTTATCTGTTGAGATGGGATTATTACTTATTCAGGTTTTGCTGCATCAGCATTTCCTTCTTCGGCATTCCCTTCCATTTTCTTTTTCAGATCAGCCAGCACACCCAGGTCACCAAGGGTGGCTTTTTCCACCTTGTTCTGGATATTCTTCACGGCTTTCTTGGTTTTGTCGGCTTCAACCCTTGCTTCTTTCTTGGCGCTTTCCGCTTCCTCTACCCGACCCTGTTCCCAGATACGGGTATGCGATATCACGATGCGCTTTTCATTGCGGTCAAATTCGATCACCATGAACTGGTTGGTTTCATCCGCGCCGATGCTTTTGCCATCTTCCTTGTTCAGGTGACGGTTAGGAGCAAACCCTTCCAGCCCGTAAGGAAGCTGAACGGTGGCACCTTTATCATCCCGGCGGGTTACGGTACCTTCATGAATGCTGCCGATCGCAAAAGTATCCTGCAGCGTATTCCAGGGATCTTCTTCCAGTTGTTTGTGCCCGAGTTGCAGTTTGCGGTTGTCTTTGTCAATGCCCAGGATGATCACATCAATGTGGGAACCCACCTTGGTGTATTCACTCGGGTGATTGAACCGTTTCAGCCAGCTCAGGTCACTGATATGGATCATGCCACCAATACCGGGAGCCAGTTCTACGAACACACCATAATTCGTGATATTCTTCACTAAACCGGTATGCCGGCTTCCTTCCGCGAATTTGGTTTCGATATCATTCCAGGGGTCAGCAGAAAGCTGCTTGATAGAAAGACTCATCTTACGGCTGTCCTTGTCCAGCGTAACGATCTTCGCTTCGTGCTCATCCCCTAATTTGAAGAATTCTTTCGCGTTGATCGGGGTATTGGCCCAGGTGATCTCACTTACGTGCACCAGTCCTTCGACGCCGGGCTGAATTTCGAGGAAGGCGCCGTAATCTTCGATATTCACCACTTTACCTTTCACTACATTGCCTTCAACAATGTTTTCACCCAGTACATCCCAGGGATGAGGGGTCAGTTGTTTCAGACCGAGGCTGATCCGTTTTTTCTCATCATCAAAGTCAAGTACCACCACGTTGACCTTCTGGTCAAGCTTCAGCACTTCTGACGGGTGAGAGATACGGCCCCATGAAATATCCGTGATATACAGCAGGCCATCGAGACCACCCAGGTCCATGAATGCACCGAAATCGGTGATGTTCTTGACGGTACCTTCGAGCACCTGGCCTTTCTCCAGTTTGCTCATGATCTCGGCACGCTGTGCTTCGATATCGCTTTCGATAAGTGCCTTGTGGGAAACCACCGCGTTCTTAATCGTTTCGTTGATCTTAACAACTTTGAATTCCATGGTCTTGCCAACAAACTGATCGTAATCCGTTACCGGTTTCACATCGATCTGTGATCCGGGCAGGAACGTTTCCATACCGAATACATCCACGATAAGGCCGCCCTTGGTTTTAGAAGTCACCGTACCTGTGATCACCTCACCGGTTTTGTGAACTTCCACAATGCGTTCCCATGCACGGGTGATGCGGGCTTGCCGGCGGCTCAGGTTCAGGTGTCCTTCCCGGTCTTCCTTTTCCACTACCATCACTTCCACTTCGTCGCCAATAGAAAGATTGGGGATGTCCCGGAATTCGTTCAGGGAAATCAGGCCGTCGCTTTTAAATCCGATGTTCAGGACCACGTCCGTCTTGGTCAGACCTACCACGAGGCCCTTCATCAGTTCGCCGTCGTTCAGTTGCACAAACGTGTTTTCATACACTTTGTCATACTTTTCTTTTTCTTCTTTGGTATAAGAAGTTACATTGCGCTTGTCCACGCTCCAGTCGAAATCGTCGTGAGCAGTGGCCACGGGCTCCGCAGGTGCAGTTGTTGTCGCTGTAGCTGTTGCTGAAACTTCAGCACCAGGCTCCTGGGCATCAGCGTTTAATTGTTTTTTAATGCTGTTTTCAAACATGTTACATGATTCCCGAAGGGTTTTATTTTCGGGGCAGCAAAGATAGGTCAAAAAAAGGATGGAATCCCCTTTTGCGGATGAAGATTTTTCAGTAGTTTACTGGCTGCAACACCTTGATTTAGCGTCCCTTGCAAGTTCGCCAGGGACAGCCGGGGACTCCATTCAGGGAATTTTTTGCGACCCGGCATGCTTAACCGGCCTCGGCCACCAAAACGAAACATTGCTCTATCAATACCTTAAAATAATCGCCGGTGTCGCCATCCGGATCTTTTGCCGCAGGATTATCATCAATAAACCTGAACTATTACAGGAAAAAGGTCCCCTCCTGCTGGCATGTAATCACCCCAACTCATTCCTCGATTCGATTATCCTGGATACATTGATGGAACAACCAGTCTGGTCACTCGCCCGGGGTGATGTGTTCAAAAAACCCCTTTACCGGAAGGGACTGGCAGCACTCAGGATACTACCGGTTTACCGCAGCAGCGAAGGGGTGGAAAACCTTTCTGAAAACTATAAAACATTTGATGCCTGCCTGGAACTGTTCAGGCGGAACGGCATTATCACGATCTACAGCGAAGGGAAATGCATCAATGAATGGCATCTCCGTCCGCTGAGAAAAGGAACCGCGAGACTGGCGGTCAAAGCCTGGGAAGAAAATATTCCCCTGCGGATCTTACCCGTTGCACTGAACTACAGTTCGTTTACCCGGTTTGGCAAAAACCTGTTCATCAACTTCGGAGAGGTCATTACTGCGGATGTGATAGCAGGACATGCTGCAGACGGAATGCGCAACCTTGAATTTAATAATCGCTTGCGGTATGAGCTGGGAAAAGGGGTTTATGAAATTCCTTCTTCGGATAATAACCAGTTGAAAGAGAAACTGTCCGTACCGGTATCCGCTGCAATGAAAGCATTGCTCCTTCTTCCCGGGTGGCTGGGCTGGCTGATCAACCTGCCGCCTTTTTTAATTGCCCGCCGGAATGCGATCAGCCGGCCCAAAGAACCCGGTCATTATGATTCCCTGGTACTGGGCATCTTATTACTGATCTACCCGGTGTATGTATTGCTGATTACCCTGCTGCTCCTGTTTTTTACGCGTAGCAGCTGGAGCTTTTGTTTTCCTTTACTGGCCTTATTCACTGCCTGGGCTTACGTACAGGTAAAACCACAGTTTGAAAATTAATATTGGACCCCGGAGATACCGGATACCAAAGAGAAACTCTTTCAATCTACCCCTCGCCCTCTGCGCCCTCTGCGTCTCTGCGTTTTTGCGTCTCTGCGGTTATACAATAAAGTCAAGCCAAAGAGGAAGAAAAAAATCGTCCATTACTCTCGGCGCACTCTGCGTCTCTGCGGTAAATCCATTTATTCTTTTGAAGCGGTAGCAATCGAACTGGCGGCAATAAAACCACTGGTCCAGGCATGCTGGAAATTAAAACCGCCGGTGACCCCGTCCACATCCATCACCTCTCCCGCAAAATACAGGCCCGGTATTTTTTTACTTTGCATGGTATTGACATCCACTTCTGCGAGCCGGATCCCTCCTGCTGTTACAAATTCTTCTTTAAATGTTGTTTTTCCCCTTACGGTAAACGGACAATTCACCAGGTAAGCGATCAGTTTGTTTTGTTCCTTCACCGGCAGATCGGACCAGCGTTTCTCCGTATCAGCCCCGGAGAGTCCAAGTAAAAATTCCCAGAGGCGCTGCGGCAGACCAAACGGGTTCCGCTGACCCATTTTCTGGGCAGCTAATGTTGTTCGGAACTGCCGGAACTGCTCTGCCAGTTGCTGATCATATTGTCCCGGTAACCAGTTAACCCGTATTTCAAAATGATAACCCGCGCCGGCAAGTTCCCGGGCTCCCCGGGCACTTAGTCTTAAGACGGCCGGTCCGCTCAGCCCCCAATGGGTGATCAGCAAAGGAGCCGTTTCCTCCAGTTTTGTCCCGGCAATTTTCACCGTTGCCGCCGGTACACTGATTCCCATCAGCCCGGTAACCGGATGAGACGGTATATTAAAGGTGAAGAGCGAAGGTACCGGGGATTCAAAAGTATGACCGGTATTCTTCAGCCAGTCAAACATCGCAGCCTTCGGGTAGCCGCCACTGGCGACACAGATATAATCTGCAGCCAGTTCCCTGCCATCATTCAGCCGCAGTTGAAACAGGATGGCTGTTTTTTTAAGCTCCGCCACTTCTGCATTCATCCGCACTTCCACCTTGTATTGATTAATTTCTTTCAGTAAGCAGCCGGTGATACTTTCCGATGAATCAGAAACAGGAAACATTCTGCCGTCCGCTTCGGTTTTCAGTCTCACTCCCCGTTCCTCAAACCAGCGGATTGTATCGGTGGTAAAAAACCGGTGAAAGGCTTTACGGACAAACCGGCTCCCGCGGGGATAATGGCTGCTCATTTCACCGATATCAAAACAGGCGTGTGTCACATTACACCGTCCTCCCCCGCTGATCCGCACTTTCGACAACAGCTTGTTCGATTTCTCCAGCACCGTTACCCGCAGTGCCGGGTTCATCCGGGCTGCATTGACCGCGCAGAAAAAACCGGCGGCACCACCGCCAATGACAATCAGTTGCTTTGACAAGAAACAGCTTTTTGCAAAGAACGATGAAATTTGATTAAGTTCGTCAGCAATTACCTGCGATTATGGCCCACCCGCTCAGCAAACAGCAACTCAAAGAAACCCCTGTAATCCCCTATGAGAAAATAAGGGACTACCTGAAAACCGGTCATCTCTTTTTCAGTTCAGGCAGCTATACTTTTTCCGGGATAATCCAGCGGCTCACAAAAAGCGTGTGGAGTCATGTGGCCATCGTTTACAAAGACGAGGAACTCGGAAGGGTGCTGGTACTCGAGGCCGAGCCATCGGTTGGCATCCGGATGATCCCCTTATCCAATTACCTACGGAATTATAAAGGGAAAAAAAGACCCTATAAAGGCCAGGTCGTGATTGCCCGCTTGGATACTGCACCGGAACAACAACAGCTAAATAAAGCTATCAGTTTCGGGCTTGATCAGCTTACCCGGCCCTATGACAACTGGGAAATTTTCCGGATCATGCTCCGGATCCTGTTCCGGATCGGGAAGAGGGAAAAAAACAAAAGCTATATCTGCTCCGAGCTCGTACGGGACGCCTATGCCAAAGCAGGTATTGTGTTCAGGATGAACGACACTTATATCAGCCCGCAGGAAATCTGGCGCGATCCCCGGGTTGAGTTGAAATACCGTTTATTGTAAAACGGGTACATTGGCGGTAAACAGATAAGGATTGGCTTGTTCGGCCGCTTCGATCGGACGGTAGTCTGATAATACATCCGCCTTATTTTTCCGTATGCAAACATCATGTTCAAAGTGAACAGATGGTTTGCCATCCCGGGTTCTTACGGTCCAGCCATCATCCTCTGTATAGACCTCTTTCTTCCCCAGGTTGATCATGGGTTCAATAGCCAGCACCATCCCTTCCTTCAATTTTGCCCCGCTGCCTCTTTTCCCGTAATTGGGTACCTGCGGATCTTCATGCAGGTCTTTACCGAGACCATGTCCCACGAGTTCACGAACCACCCCATACCCGTGTTTCTTTTCGGTATGTTCCTGGATCGCGAAACCAATATCCCCCACCCGGTTACCGGCAATGGCTTTTTCAATGCCCTTGTATAAGGATTCTTTGGTGACGCGGATCAGCTGCATCACGGCATCTCCCGGATCACCAATGGCAAATGTATAGGCATGATCCCCGTGCCAGCCGTCCAGGATCACCCCGATATCGACGGATATAATATCCCCTTCCTTCAGTTCCCGCTTATTGGGGAAACCGTGTACCACCACATCATTGACCGAAATACAGGAATTAAAGGGATACCCGTTATAGTTCAGAAAGGAAGGAATGGCTTTATGATCGCGGATATATTCGCCCACCCGCTGATCGATGGAAAGAGTGCTGATCCCCGGTCTCAGGATCCCGGTTACCTCCGTCAGGGTCTGGCTCACCAGCAGGGCGCTTTTCCGCATCTTTTCCACCTGCTCATCTGTTTTATACAATATCATACTGCAAATATCTTATAAAAAAAACAACCCGGCAAGCTCGCTTACCGGGTCGGAGTATCTTTTGAATGAAATTACATCTGAACCGCGGATGTGGTCTGGCGTCCCTGGATCCGGCCGCTCTTCATCAGGCCGTCATACTGACGCATCAGGAGCTGTGTTTCGATCTGCTGCAGGGTATCCAGGATTACACCCACCATGATCAGCAGGGATGTACCGCCGAAGAAAGTGGAGAACTGCTGGGAAACACCCAGGAGTTGTGCAATACCCGGCAGGATACCCACAAAAGCCAGGAGGATTGCTCCGGGAAATGTGATCCTGTCCATGATGGAACCGATATAATCTGCTGTTGGCTGTCCGGGTTTTACACCAGGAATAAACCCATTGTTTTGCTTCAGGTTATCCGCGATCTGTTTCGGGTTAAAGATAAGGGCGGTGTACAGGAAGGTGAATCCAATCACCACCACTGAATAGATCAGCATATACCAGGGATTGGTATGATCCGTAATGGCCCGGAGAAACCCGCTGGCCTGTGTATTATAATTCGCGAAAATGGTAGGGATAAAAATGATCGCCTGGGCAAAGATGATCGGCATAACACCCGCGCTGTTTACTTTCAGCGGCAGGAACTGCCGGGCTCCTCCGAACTGGCGGTTCCCCACGATTTGCTTGGCATAGTTAACCGGCACTTTCCGTACCCCCTGGATCAGCAGGATACAACCCATAATGATCGCGATCAGGATGGCAATCTCTATAATGAAAACCAGGATCTGGCCGTTACGAACGGATTTGATACTGAGCTCCTGTACAAAAGACTGGGGAAGGCGGGCCAGGATCCCGATCATGATGATCAGGGAAGTACCGTTACCCAATCCTTTGTCTGTAATCTTCTCCCCCATCCACATAACGAAAAGGGTACCGGCTGTCAGTATCACTACAGTGGATAACCAGAAATAACTGGTATAACCGGCCATAATACCCCCGGTCTGCTGGGTCATTCCCTGCAGGTAGGTTACATAGGCGGAAGCCTGTAAGATAGTTACGATAACCGTCAGGTAACGGGTGTACTGGTTGATCTTCTTCCGTCCGCTTTCGCCTTCTTTCTGCATTTTCTGGAAACGGGGCACCAGCACCGTCATCAGCTGTATAAAGATGGACGCGGAGATATAAGGCATGATACCCAGTGCGAAAATAGAAGCCTGGTTAAAAGCGCCGCCTGAAAATGCATCAATCAGCCCAAGGATACCGGTACTGTTCGCACCAGCGCTGTCCATATGGGTGGGATTGATACCCGGTAACACGATATGGGCTCCCAGGCGGTATATCGTGATCATCATGATGGTGAACAGGATCTTGCCGCGCAGTTCTTCGATGCTCCAGATATTCTTGAGTGTCTGTATAAATTTCTTCACGGGGATATAAAAGTTTAAAGCACTTAAAACGTAAAAGACGCATTAAATGCGTCGATGCAATTTACTGAAATTACTTTACTATTTCTACCGATCCTCCCGCTGCTTCAATCGCTGCTTTGGCTTTATCACTCACCGCGTTTACCCGGAAAGCGAATTTTTCCTTGAGTTCACCATTTCCCAGGATCTTTACCCGGTCCGTCTGGGCAATCAGTCCGTTAATGTAAAGATTTTCCAGGCTGAATTCAGTGATACCGTATTTCTCTGCCAGTTGTTCCACCTGGCCCAGGTTGATCACTTTATATTCCACGCGATGGGGATTCTTGAATCCGCGCTTCGGAACCCGGCGCTGGATCGGCATCTGGCCACCTTCGTGCGACATCTTATTTTTGAAACCGGTACGTGCCTGGGCACCTTTAGTACCCTTTGTAGAAGTTCCGCCATGCCCGGAACCATCACCACGACCAATACGTTTTACTTTGTGAGTTGCGCCTTTTGCAGGTCTTAATTCATGTAATTTCATTGTCCTAATTTTTACTTACGGGGTTGTTTCCCCTCGCTTGTTATGAATAAAAAATCAAAAGGAAAAGAGCGACCGCTGTACGGAGTCGGTTCTTTACTTTTTACCGTTGTTATTATTTTGTTTCTTCCACTTTCACCAGGTGGGTCACTTTACGCACCATACCCAGTACCTGCGGAGTGGCTTCCAGCTCACGGGAAGAATGGGTCTTATTCAGTCCAAGTGCCTGCAGGGTCAGCTTTTGACGTTCGGGCCGGTCGATCGGACTTTTAACCAGTGTTACTTTTATCTTTTTCATAATTCAATTTCGTTTGTGGTCGGGATTAACCGTTAAATACTTTCTTTAAACCGAGGGTGCGTGTTTTAGCCACATTCACCGGTTCACGCAACAGGGCCAGCGCTTTAAAAGTAGCCTTCACCACGTTGTGGGGATTGGCAGAACCCAGTGATTTGGCCAGTACGTCGGTCACACCGGCTGCTTCAAGCACCGCACGCATGGAACCTCCGGCGATCACACCTGTACCGTGGGCAGCGGGTTTGATCAGCACTTTGGCAGCACCCTCCTTGGCCCATTGGTCATGGGGAATCGTGCCCTTCATCACCGGAACCTTAATCAGGTTCTTCTTGGCATCCTCGATTCCTTTTGTAATGGCTTCCTGTACTTCCTTCGCCTTTCCCAGTCCGTGACCCACCACCCCGTTCTCATTACCCACCACCACTAAGGCAGAGAAACTGAAAGCGCGTCCGCCTTTGGTTGTTTTGACCACCCGGTTGATGGCAACCACTTTATCTTTCAGTTCCAGGTCGCCGGCTTTTACCCTGTTTACGTTAAACTTTGACATTTATACTTGTAATTAAAAGTTTGAATGGATTGTTTAGAAATTCAGGCCGCCTTCCCGGGCTCCGTCCGCTACTGATTTCACCCTTCCATGGTAGAGGTAACCACCACGGTCAAATGTTACATCCTTAATACCCAGTTCCGTTGCTTTCCGGGCAATCGCCGCACCCACCAGTTTGCTTTTCTCGCTCTTGTTTACTTTTTGTGCCGCAATGTCTTTATCCCGGGAGGAAGCAGCTGCCAGCGTCTGTCCTTTTGTATCATCGATCAGCTGGGCATAGATCTCCGCGTTGCTGCGGTACACCGATAAACGGGGTTTGGCAGTGGAACCGCTGATCTTCCGGCGTATCCGGTAACGGATATTCTGTCTTCTTTGTGATTTTACTTTTGGGTTCATCTCTTTTTATTTTAACCTTGATGCTGCCAAGGTTCGATTTAGATTAATGTTTATTTACCAGCCGCCTTACCAGCTTTCTTACGTACCACTTCACCCACATAACGCACCCCTTTTCCTTTGTACGGCTCGGGTTTGCGCAGGCTGCGTAATTTGGCAGCCACCTGGCCGATCAGTTGCTTGTCGATCCCTTCCAGCGTGATGATCGGGTTCTGCCCTTTTTCCTGGGCAGTAGCAACTTTCAGTTCTTTTGGTATTTCAAAAATGATGTTGTGGGAGTAACCTAGCGCCAGGTCGAGCACATTGCCCTGGTTGGCGGCTTTGAAACCCACCCCGATCAGTTCCAGTTTTCTTTCAAACCCTTCTGTGACACCCTTCACCAGGTTGGCAATCAGCGCCCGGTACAAACCATGCATGGCACGGTGACGGATCTGGTCGGTCGGCCGGCCAAAATGAACATGCCCTTCTTTTACTTCCACCGTGATATCACGGTCAATAGCCTGTTTGAGCTCCCCTTTCTTACCCTTTACAGTTACCACGTTGTCTTTACCAACGGTAACGGAAACACCTTCAGGGATTGTGATCGATTTTTTACCTATACGGGACATAAAATGAATTTAGTTTATTAATGTTTGTTTCGTTGCGGACCGGTCAGCCTATATAGGTTCGGCTTAATGTATCAGCAACCGTTTTTTAATATACGTAGCACAGTACTTCTCCACCCACATTCTGCACCTTGGCTTCTTTATCGGTCATCACTCCTTTGGAAGTGGACAGGATCGCCACACCCAGGCCGTTCTTCACCCGGCGGAAATCAGCCGGCTTGGAATACTGGCGCAGACCCGGGCGGCTGACGCGCTCCATGCTCTGGATCGCCGGTTGCTTGGTGGCCGGATCATATTTCAACGCGATCTTGATCACGCCCTGTTTATTGTCCTCCTCAAATTTGTATTTCAGGATATAACCCTGGTTGTACAGGATCTCCGTCATACGCTTTTTCAGGTTGGATGCAGGAATGTCCACCACGCGGTGACCTGCCATTTGTGCATTCCGGATTCTTGTCAGGAAATCTGCTATAGGATCTGTTACCATATTTTTGCCCTCCTACGTCCCAACAGTACTGTTGGGATAATTGGAAAAGTTTAGTTTATTTAATTGAATTGTTTACCAGCTCGCTTTTTTCAGACCAGGTATCTTTCCGTTCAGTGCCATGTCACGCAGTGCCACCCTGGAAATTCCAAAATAGCGGACATATCCCCTGGGACGGCCAGTAAGCTGGCAACGGTTTTTTAAGCGGACAGTGGATGAGTTTTTCGGCATATCATCCAGCGCTTTCCAGTCGCCGGCTTTCTTCAGCTCTTCCCTTTTGGCGGCAAATTTTGCCACCATTTTTTCTCTTTTCCGCTGCCTGGCTTTTACAGAAGTTTTTGCCATGTGTAATTATTCTTTTAGTTAGAATTATTTTTTGCGTTTTTAAAAGGCATACCGAGTTCTTTCAGCAGTTCATAGGCCTCTTCATCCGTATTGGCGGTGGTCACGAAGGTGATATCCATACCGGTGATCTTGCTCACTTTATCGATATCGATCTCCGGGAAGATGATCTGTTCGGTTACCCCCAGTGTATAATTGCCACGGCCGTCAAATGCTTTTTCATTCACCCCTTTGAAGTCACGTACCCGGGGCAGGGCCACAGAAATCAGGCGGTCCAGGAATTCAAACATCTTGTCACCACGGAGGGTCACCCGGGCGCCGATCGGCATATTCTTCCGGAGTTTGAAGTTAGAAATGTCTTTTTTGGACATGGTGGCCACCGCTTTCTGACCGGCAATGGTGGTCAGTTCGTCGATGGCAGTATCCACCATCTTCTTGTCAGATACGGCTCCGTTCACACCGCGGTTCAGGCAGATCTTCTCCAGTTTCGGAGCCTGCATCACCGTGGCATAGCTGAACTTTTTTACCAGGGCAGGTACAACATCTTTTTTGTACTTGTCTGCCAGTCTCGGGGTATATGTTTTTGTACTCATATAAATCACGTATTAAGCCAGGTCAGAGATTAGATTTTCTCTCCTGATTTTTTTGAAATTCGTACTGTTTTTCCTTCTTCTCTTTTCCGGGTAACACGGGCCGCCGCTTTGGCTTTGGCATCCCACAGCATCACATTGCTGATCGCAATGGGAGCCTCTTTCTTCACGATACCACCCTTGGTATTCTGGGCAGAAGGTTTGCTGTGCCTGGTGATGATATTCACACCTTCCACGATCACTTTTCCTTTCTCCACCAGCACTTCTTTCACCGTACGGGGTTTTGATAAATCTTTATCATCGCCGGTGATCACCACCACGCTGTCGCCTTTACGGATGTTATACTTGGGTTTAAATCTTGCTTTCATTTTATCTTGCGTTATTGGGGTTTACCCTTTTATCAATTATAATACTTCGGGGGCCAGTGAAATGATCTTCATATAGCCCTTGTCACGGAGCTCACGGGCCACCGGGCCGAAGATACGGGTACCCCTGGGCTCGTCAGACTGGTTCAGGATCACCACGGCATTGTCATCAAAACGGATATACGAACCGTCTTTCCGGCGGAGTTTGTTGGTGGTGCGTACGATCACCGCTTTGGCCACGGTACCTTTTTTGATACCACCCTGGGGAATCGCATCCTTAACCGTTACTACGATCTTATCGCCGATCCGGGCATAACGCTGACCGCTGTTGCCGAGTACACGGATACAAAGCACCTCTTTGGCACCACTGTTGTCCGCTACATTTAACCGGCTTTCTTGCTGAATCATTTTATTTAAGCTTTACGCTTTTAGCTGCGAATTGCGAGCTTAAGCAATTAATACAATCTGTTTATACTGAACACGGCTCGTAGCTCATAGCTCGTAGCTCGTAGCTTTTCCTTACTTCACCTTCTCCACCACTTCCACCAGTCTCCAGCGCTTTGTTTTGCTGAGCGGACGGGTTTCCATGATTTTCACCAGGTCACCGATGCTGCACTCGTTCTTGTCGTCATGCGCATGGAACTTGGTGGTTTTCTTTACGAACTTACCATAGATCGGGTGCTTTACTTTTCTTTCTACGGCAACCGTAATGGTCTTCGCCATCTTGTTGCTGGTTACCACCCCAATCCTGGTCTTTCTTAAATTTCTTGCTTCCATTTTATTTTTTTTAGCGACCGGCTGTTCGAATCGGTAACCGATTCAGCACACCGGACTTCAGACTAATTATGCTTGCTGTTGCTTTAACTTCAGTTCCGTTTTCAGGCGGGCAATCTCCCTTCGTAACCCGCGGATGGTCATGGGATTTTCCAGGGGAGAAATCGCATGGGCAAACTCCAGCTTCTTCAGCCGTTGCTTGTCTTCCTCGAGACGGGCCCGGAGGTCCTGCTCATTCATTCCGTGGATGCTTTTTACAAAATCTGCTTTCTTTGACATCGCTGTTCGGTTTATTAATGATTACGCGGTAACCAGGTCACGGCGTACAATAAATTTGGTTTTGATCGGCAGTTTACCGGCAGCCAGGGCCAGGGAGGCACGGGCAACCTGCTCACTTACGCCGTCAATTTCAAAAAGGATACGGCCCGGCTTCACCACGGCAGCCCAGAACTCCAGGTTACCTTTACCCTTACCCATCCGCACTTCGGCCGGCTTACGGGTAATCGGCTTATCGGGGAAAATGCGGAT
>JBBIGW010000064.1:0-19230 GCA_037447355.1 Bacteroidia bacterium
TTTGTTATGGTTGTGATTTGCTTTCAAAATTTTAGGTAGCTTCGGCTATCAACAACCGGATTTGCCAATAGGCCCGCCGGTATTGGTTTTCAGCCCTTTTCCAGGATTTAAAATCCGGGGCTGAAAGCCAATTTTTTAATTCTGAAGGCCATTTTTTAAAACATTTCCAGTTGCTGCACGGTTTGCGGGGCCTCGCTTGTCTCTCTTCCGTAAAAAACCTCCATCATGCCGAACTGCTTGTCGGTAATGGTCATAATACCCACATGCCCCTTTGGGGGCAGGATCCGGCGAACCCGCCCGGCATGGACTTCAGCATTTTCCCGGCTGGGGCAGTGCCGGATATACATGCTGAACTGGAACATCTGGAACCCGTCAGCCAGCATCAGTTTACGGAATTTGGCATAGGTTTTCCGCTGGAGCTTGGTTTCGGTCGGCAGATCAAACATGACGAGTACCCACATGATCCGGTAAGCATTTATCCGTTCATAATAGTTTTTCATGGTCAGCCCAGTTCCGGGTACAGGAGTTTACGCGACTGGCCCTCATAGCAGCGGACCAGGCTGGTGGTGGTCCGGCTTACGGCCGCCATCAGGGGGCTTTTTTTCCCGTCCAGCCGGGTGTCGAGGGTCGGTATGGTCAGCAAGTGTTTTTTAACGCCCGGGCTCAGATTAAAGTCGTAATCACCCCCTTTACTAAAAAGCCGGTACACTTCCCGGTCCACAAAGGGCCGGTAGGGTTCCATGATATCATCGGCGAGGCAGTAGGCATTGTACTGGTTGCGGTGAAATATCCCGAGGCTGGGGAGCAGACCGGAACCCACCAGCGCCCGGGCTACCAGAGCACGGAGGATGGCATAGCCGTAATTGAGCAGGTTATTGGGCGGGGGACCATATCGCTCCCGCCGGAAATCTGTTTGCCCCGAAAAAAGGTGCCGCCAGTAATAAACCGCAGCTTTGGCTTCACAATTGTCACTATCCCCGCTTTTTACTTTATCCCGCAGGGTAAGCAGGTAATTATTTTCCTTTCCAAGGGCAGCAAGCAACCGGGCCTGGTTGTCAATTTTGGCCATTATTGTTTGCTGCCAGCATTGTTTTTTGAGAGGCTGGGAAGCTTCCACCTGCACCTGGTGTTTCTGGCTCAGCAGGGTATGTCCTTCCAGGTTCAGCATGAGCCCTACCGGGTGGTGCGTGGCATCACAGGTGATCAGCCCCACGTTTTTTTCCAAAAGTCGTTCCAATAAGCCCTGGGTGATTGTTATTTGCGGATGATCCAGTATAATAATTCCGATATCCTCCACGGGAACAGAGTGGGTTTCGGTTTCTTCTTTTTGCAGTTCGGCCACCAACTGCTGGTTACTGGTTTTCAGGTAGGCGGGATTGCCAAAATAAAGGGTTCGCTTTATCATGGATAAGGATATTGGTTTATTTCAAACGTCAGTACAATATTGTTTATTGTACGATTAAATAATCTGTAAGTTGCCTAAAGAATCAATTTTAACTTTGATCGGGTTTTTTTCAATAAATGAATCTAAACTTTGGATAATTATTATTTTGTTTAATTTTTTGGAAACCATTTCTCCCCCAGATTTTTTATCATCCACTGAAGTTTCATACTGATGACGAAAAAAATAATTTTTCGTAGCTATTTTTTGTACCCTGTAAAGATTTTCAATAATACTATTATAGCTGTTTTTTTTGATTTCATCTGATAGGGTCTCTTTGGTCATACGAAATACAAATAGATCGTTTTGCTGAAGTGATGTAATTAGTGTTGAGAACTGGTCAGGTAGATTATTTAAAATATTTTGGTCGTCTATGCCTGTATTCAAGATGTAATCCCACACTTCATTGGGGTTTCTGATTATTGCCGGAATTCCAAGTTTCTTTCTTTCAACAGCTTCCCATAGTGTCACTGTCGTCTCTACTAATGAGTCATCAGAGTTCCGATAAATGGCTATATGATGATTGTTTCTCGTACTGACAAAATCTATTGGCTTGCTGGTTTTTGTTGCTCCCCGTTTTGGCTTGGTTATGCCATTTTCTGAAACATGAAGTGGTACCAGGTCGCTCAATCCAGTGAAGCAACGTACACTTTTTACGGCAACCCCCTTCTCCTTATTTAACCAGATTGGATCATTTTGAAGATTTTTTAATGGATGGTCTTTCTGGCCTGCTCTTTCTTCGAATCGGTTCCTGACTAGTTTCTGTATGGCTTTGTCTATAATAAAGTCAACATCTTTTTCCTTGAAATTCTGATCAAGTGTGTATTTATAAACAAAATGTTCCTCCCAGATGGCCACTTCAGTAATCGCTTGTGATTTATTTTCATCCAGCCAGATTGGGTTTTTATCCAGCTGTTTGAAAGCCTTTTTAGGATCACCCTGAAATTGATCCAGTCTTTCTTGAACAAGTATCCGAATTTCCGGATTCGCAATCTTTTTAACCTCAGTAAATCGCCCGTTCAAATCAATTTTTTTACTGTATCGCTGTATCTTTCCATATACCTGTTCTTTGTGTAATTGACCTCTGGGTGTAAGTGGCCGTTTATCATCTGCTTTGTTATAACCCCGGGTAGCGACTTTCTTACCAGGCTTTAATGAAATCAATATCTGTTCAACCGCGTCTTTAACCTGTTGTGTACTAAAGGGCTGCAGTAACTGTACATGTTGTTCCAGTAAACTTTTTTTCGCCTGCCATCCTTCATTCACTTTGCCTTTGATTGCGTCAAGCATTTCTTCTCTTGTCTGGGTGCTATTTAGCCGGTTCAGCCGCTGTATGATAGACTGCCGGGTACAGGCAACCACAAGTGCGTCAATTGCATGGTGCCGGTGGTCATCCCGTTTGTTCCACCCTTCAATTTTCCCATCCTGAATTTTTCCCGCCGCTTCATATTTTGACCAGTTCAGCTGCTTCAACACTTCATTGTAGCCCCATTGATTTCTCAGAAAATCCGTAACCATGCCACTGGTGCTGTACACATTGCGGGATATTTCCTTTAGAAGTTTTACCGCTTCACGGGAAATAAACCGTGTTTCATTCATTTGACGATTAATAAAGTCATCGGGAATTTCAGTAACGGCCATTAACAATTTTGTCTGTTTGCTCCGGGTGATTTTTCCGTTTTCAAACATATTGCCTATTCGCTCAGTATATTGTTGAAAGTCAGAATCTGATTTTGATTTCATGTAGTCATAGCCTGTAAGGTCCTTTTTTGCTTCATTTTCTTTTCTATAGGCTAGCACTTTATTCTGGAAAGAATCATCGAAAAGCCGGGACTGTGGAATAATATGATCTATGTCAATACCCTCCCCTTTTAGCACCCTTGAAAGTTCCATTTTATCGCCTGAATATATACAGGTGCCATCCTGTTGTTCAAAGAGTTTGAATTTTTCAATAACCTTTCTGCTGACAGACATTCCCGGGTATTCTTTTTCGAGTCGTTCCCGGATGGCTTTATGTTCCTTGTCGGATTTAATATTATTGCTGTATGTTCTGTTCCTTTCATCCTGGCTCTGGCGTAACTCTCTTGCTAATTCAACCCGTATTTCATCGGGTCTTCCGAGATTTTCATCCTGCAGGATGCTATTAATTATATTGACCAGTTGATTCAGGATTTTTTCAACAACGGGCTGCCTGAGTGTGTTCTTTTTATAGAGATCCAGTGACGCTTTTAGGGGGCGTTCTTCGTTTTGCTCTTTTGTAAGACTATTACTATGATTGTATCCTGCGGTTTCGGCAGCGCGGGTGTAATCTGATCCGTTTATCAGGTGGGGAAGTAGTTTTCGCATTGCCCTGGCACTTTTGTTGCCAAACCCGCTTTTCTTAAAATCAATGGTAACCAGCTGAGAAGCTTCTTGCGATGAAAGATTATATTTCTTTTGAAGTGTCGTTGTCAATGTAGCGGGATCGTCAATTGAATAAAGCAAATGCCAAAGCTGATACAGCGGTTCTTTCTCAAAGGAAGGATTTATTAATAACCTGGAAATTGCTTCTCCTGTTTCTTTATCTGGTTTTGGTACATCTGTAATTGTAAGATTGAATTGCAACAAATCTTCTCTCGTAATTCCAAGTTCACCGAATTTTTTCAGCAAAATCATTTTGGTTATGTTACCCTGGATACCCGATTTTCTGATCATTTCATTAGCAAACCAGCCATCTGTTCGTCTTATACCGAGGATTTTAAACAGGTCTGTTTGTGTCATTTTTTCATGCTGGTCCAGATAATCAAAAATTTTGAATTTCTGTTCCTTAGATATATCGAACGTTTCTTTATGTTTATTTGAAATACTGATGTTATGAATACTCTCCCAAATTTTTTCAACCTGAAAAAGAGGAGAACTTTTTGGAGCAACTTTGTGGTGTTTCTCAAACTGGCATTCTCCAACAAGCCCCTTTTGTGATTTAAGTCTTCGTTGGTAAAAGATAATTTGGTCACGGACAATATGTTTCTTTTGTTCCGTCAGGATATCGGGGTAAAATTTACTTTGAGTATCCCATAGTTGGTTAAATTCATTGATATAGCATTCCCGGGGAAATACATTTTGTTTTATTCGGAAATGGCTGTCTTTTTCGAGTTTGCTTAAAAAATATTGCCCAATTGTTATATGTTTTTGCTCAAGCATGTCTTTTCTGTCTTTCATTTCAGACAGATATTCGCTTAGTTTTTTTCCATTGTCTTCTTCTGCAGAACTACTTCTGCTGCTCTTATATCCCCTTTTTTGATTAATATGGAAAAGAACACGTCCAAAATCAGTTAAAGCGATTTGCTCGGTGGCAGCTTTTGCCCTTAAGCCATAAAGTTCGAGTGATACGATTTTTAGGAATTTTGTACTATCCGGAAGCAGGTTGTTTTCCTGTAAAAATGTAAGCAAATTATTTCGGCGCAATTTGTACCGGTGGAGCGTTTTTCTAGCTGTACGCTTTAACGTTCTGTCTTTGTTTAGTGAAATTGCTTGCCCTTTGGAGAATTGATCCTTTTCATCACCCGTATAAGGAATTACCCGGACCCCTAATTTTTTAATTTGACTTTTGGTCGCTGATTCTTCGATAAATGCCCAGCCAATTGAACTGCTGCCCAAATCAAGGCCTAAAACCTTTTTCATGTACTCTTTTTCAGGTAAGGTAGGGGTTGGGAAGCAAATAAAAAATACCATTTTTATGGTATAGATTTTTCAAAGAAAATCCCTTACTTTAGCAACGAAGCAAATCACAATAAAGATTATTCTGTTGTGAAAACATTCAAGCCGGGGCGACTCGGCTTTTTTTGTGCCCCTATTCCTTTAATTTCTGTGCAAAGCATGGTTAGTTTTTACTTTTTTTCCGGGCAGTTTTCTTAGCTCACGATTCTTCGGTATTGTAAGGATAAATAGAAAATAGCAGGTTGACAAACCTACGCAATGTGTTAAATATCAATCAGTAAGAATTATGGTTCAGAAAAATCGAACTCGGAATTATGATATTTCGGGAATGAAATCCCCAAACATTATGTGAATTTGGGATTGGAATCAGTCAATTACGGTATGATCGCCCGGAAAAATCCGGTTTTTACTGCTGCTGCTGCATCTCCATAAACCTCCTGTACGAATTATTCGGTACGGCGGGATTGTGTACCTGGTAGGAAAATACCGGGGAGACTCCTTCTTCTTCCTGGCTGAGCTCTCCGTTGTCGATGATAACCGATACTTCAAGATGGTGTTCAGATGATCCTTTATAAGTTCCTTTCATGGGAGTGCAGTCTGTAAAACTGCGGCCTACCGCGAGCCGGACATGCCGGTCACTGACAATGCAGTTGTTCGTGGGATCCAGTCCCAGCCATCCATAAAAAGGAATATAGGCTTCCACCCAGGCATGGGTGGCTCCTTCGCCACGGAGATCATGATTCTTAGGACAGATATACCCGCTTACATAGCGGGCGGGGATGCCTGCCAGGCGCAGCATCACCAGCAGTACATGGGCAAAGTCCTGGCAAACACCGGCTTTCAGTTTCCAGATCTCATCCACCCCTGTCTCCACACTGGTAATGCCTTTTTTGTATTCAAAATGACGGTACACATAGTCTGACATCTTCCCGGCTGCTGCAAAGGGACTGATGTTTTCATTCATGACCGATGTTACCAGTCTCATCACTTCCTCCTGCGCTTCAAAATTTTCCTGCAGCATAAAATCCATATAAGGAAACTGTTCCCGGATGACCGACAGGTTTTCCCATTGTTGTTCCGCCGGAACCTCATCAGCCGGTAAGACCACTTCCTTGGTGACCACTTCAATCTTTGACTGGATGGATAATTCCGTATGCGGCCGGATCACCGAGAAGATCCCGGTCTGGTTGCCGAAATAATCGGTAAACACTTCCACGGAGGGGTGATGACTGATCAGGAGATCATGTTTCTTTACTTCCTGCTGCCCGTCGCTGATCGGGAAAAGCATCACCTGGTTGGCGCTGTCGATCACGGGAGTCGGATAGGTGTACCGGGTGATATGTTTGATATGATAGTCAGGCATGATTACAAAGTTGCGGGAAATCAGGAATTCCCGAAATAATATTGATTGAAAGCAGCGGCAATGCCAAGCAGCTCCTGCCGGGTTTGTTGCAGGAATCTTTTTAGCCCTTCTCCGTCTGCCGTATGGATGATGCTGTACTTTACATTGTTCATCGCCCGCCCGATCAGGAATTCCAGTTGTTTATAATTTTCCGGCAGGCTTTCGGCTTCCAGCCGTTCAAAATACCGGAACAGTTGCCGCAGGCAATAGGAAATGGAATGGGGGAAATGTTCATTGTAAACGATCTGCTGTATCACAAAGTCCGCCTGCAGGTTGCCCCGGTGGGTTTTGAGGTAGAGTTCATAACCGGACAATGAGTACAACAGGTACCGCAGGGCCGGCAGCTCCACCGGCCGCTGCAGGTTGTAATCCAGTTCGGTGAGTTTGATATTGAGCATATCCGCCGACAGAATGGCCCGCTCCAGGAATTTACCGGCATTGAGGTAATTAAATCCTTCTCCCCGGGCCATGGTGATATCGACTGTTCCATGGTAGAGCATGCCCTGCTGGATAAGGGCATCGAGGGCGGTGACCGGGTCGCCTGATTTTACCTGGCGGCAAATCTGGTGATCGCGGATCAGGTGGTAATAATCGTTCAGGCACTGCCATACCTCCCGGGTAATATGATCCTGCACCGCCCGGCCATTCTCCCGGGCCCTGGTTATATTATTGATAACTGAGGCGCCGTTCTGCTTATCCAGCAACAGGTGCTCCAGCACTTTTACGGAATGATTCCCGATCGCATCCATTTCTTCGGCACCGGCATCGCTGTAATTGTGCAGCAGCGTATGCCAGTTGAAGTCCTTTACTTCATCCTGTGATGAGATATAATTGGTACGGAGGATACGCAGCATCCCGTTTGTCCGCTCCATATAACGGGCCATCCAGAAAACAGAATCGGCAACGCGGCTTAGCATGAATTAACAATATTTAATTTTTATCGGATTGTTGGTTTGCTGAGCGTTGAAAATTGAGAATTGAGTATTCCGGTGAATATGAGTTTAATGTTCAATGCTCAATGTTCAATGTTCAATTTTCATTCGAGGACCCAGGTATCCTTGCTTCCGCCTCCCTGCGATGAATTCACCACCAGGGATCCTTCTTTTAATGCCACACGGGTCAGCCCGCCGGGAACGATATCGATCCCCTCGGGACCATAGAGCGCAAAGGGCCGCAGGTCCACCCGCCGGGGCTGCAGTACCCCGTTGATATAACAGGGGGCAGAGGAAAGGCTGATGATCGGCTGGGCGATATAACTTCTCGGGTCTTCTTCCACCGCCACTCTGAATTCCTCCATTTGTTGTTCCGTAGCCGCACTCCCGATCAGCATCCCATAGCCACCGGACTCATTTGTTTTTTTGATCACCATTTTATCCATGCTTTCAAAAACAATCTTCCGGTTCTCCGGGAATTCCAGCTGGTAAGTGGGTACGTTTTTGAGAATGGGCTCCTCGTTCAGGTAATAACGGATCATGGCGGGTACATAGGAATAAACGGCCTTATCGTCTGCCACCCCGTTACCCATGGCATTGACAATGGCTACCTGGCCGGTGCGGCAGGCTCCGTAGATACCCGGTACACCCAGCACACTGTCGCCCCGGAACACCAGCGGGTCAATAAAATCATCATCCACCCGGCGGTAGATCACATCCACCTGCTTCAGTCCCGTGGTGGTCTTCATATACACTTTGTGATTGTCCACCAGCAGGTCACTGCCCTCCACCAGTTCGATCCCCATCAGCCGGGCCAGGGTGGTATGTTCGAAATAGGCGGAATTATAAATACCCGGTGTCAGCAAAACCACGGTAGGGTTCGCTTTCTGCTGCCGGGCCAGTCCGACCAGGTTTTTTAACAACAGGTCCGGGTAGTCCTTGACCGAGCGCACTTTATTCCGGGGCAGCAGGTCCGGGAAAATGCGGTAGGTGATGCTGCGGTTTTCCAGCATATAGGAAACACCGGAAGGGGTGCGCAGGTTATCCTCCAGTACATAATACGTACCGTCGTGATCGCGGATCAGGTCAATACCGGCGATATGCGTATAAATATCAAAGGGCACATTTACATTCACCATCTGCCGGACGAAATTGGGACAGGAATAGATCAGTTTGGCCGGTACAATCCCGTCCTTAATGATGAACTGCTGGTGGTAAATATCCTTCAGGAAGATATTCAGCGCCTTCAGCCGTTGCTTGATCCCTTCTTCAATATGTTTCCATTCCGCCGCTTCGAGGATACGGGGAATGATATCAAACGGGAATATCTTCTCGATACCTTCCCCGCTGCTGTACACGGTGAACGTGATACCCTGGCTCATAAAAAGTTTCTTGGCCAGTTCATCCTTGTGACTCATTTCGCCGCCCGTCAGGCTTTCAATAGCCGATACAATATTCCGGTAGGCGGGACGAATACCGTCAGGACCAAACATTTCATCCCACACAGGGGGATGCGTGCCATACCCGGCCAGCAGGGATTGCAATTCCATACGTAAATCGGTTTACGAAAAAAAATAGTAACGGTAGTCTAAGAGGAGTAATCGTAGCAGCGCTTCAATTGCCTTGCAGCACAGCGGGAAGATAAGACGGATAATTGAATTAAACAATTTATCAAACGGGTTGCTGCCGGGAAAATTCAGATAGCCGGGAGATCAAAAATTCCGGTGTTCCTTCACCCAGGCGCTGATATAATCCGCGATCTCATGGGTGTTTGTACCGGGGTGGAAGAGTTTGCCCACACCGATTTTACTCAGTTCATCAATGTCTTCATCGGGGATGATGCCCCCGCCGGTCAGCAGCACATCGTCCAGTTCTTTTTCTTTCATCAGGGCGATCAGTTTCGGAAATACCGTATTGTGGGCGCCGGAAAGAATGCTGATCCCAATGGCATCCACATCTTCCTGCAGGGCGGCATTGACCACCATTTCGGGGGTCTGGCGAAGGCCGGTATAGATCACTTCCATCCCCGCATCCCGCAGGGCGGTTGCAATGACTTTTGCGCCGCGGTCATGCCCGTCGAGCCCGACCTTGGCGACCAACACTCTGATAGGTCTGTTCATCTGGCAAATATTCAGGGTACAAAATTAGGTTCTTTCCTTCACTACCCTGTAAATTACGGTATGCAATACAGGAATTTCGGAAATACCGGTCTCCGGGTCAGTGAAGTGGGTTTTGGCGCCTGGGCCATTGGCGGTGCTGCCATGATCGGGAATACAGCCATTGGCTGGGGAGATGCGGATGATACCGTTTCCGCGGAAGCGGTTCGGGCCTCGTTGGATGCCGGCATCAATTTTTTTGATACGGCGGATATCTACGGGCTCGGTCATTCGGAAGAATTATTGGGCAGGCTGATCGGAGACAGAAAGGATATCATCATTGCCAGTAAAGCGGGGAATGTGTCCCGGGAGGGACAATTCACCGTTGATTATTCCAAAGAATATATTTTCGGGGCCTGCGAACAGAGCCTGCGCCGGCTCAAAAGGGATACGATTGATTATTACCAGTTGCATACTGCCCGGCTGGAACATTTGCGGCAGGGAGATTGTATTGCCGCCATGCTGGAACTGCAAAGGGCGGGTAAGATCCGTTACTGGGGGCTTTCCCTGAATACCTTTGATCCTTTGCCCGAAGCGGAATACCTGCTGAACCAGGGACTGGGCAATGGTTTTCAACTGGTGCTCAACCTGCTTAACCAGAGAAGCCTGCCCTTACTGAAAGCAGCGGGGGAAAAAGGATACGGGATCATTGCGCGGATGCCTTTGCAATTCGGGTTGCTGACCGGAAAATTTGACAAAGGGTTTTCCTTCCCCGAAAATGATCACCGCCGGAACCGCCTGGTGCCCGCCATTGTGGAAGCGGCTGCAGGGGCCCTTGAACCTGTATGGAGACTTTGTGAAAAATACCAATGCAGTAAGACAGAACTGGCGCTGAGTTACCTGCTCAGCTACCCGGAGGTATCGGTGATTATTCCCGGTATCCGTACAGCAGAACAGGTGGCGGGCAACACGGAAGGACTCTTTCAACTGGAGGAGGCGGACCGCAAACTGATCGAAGACCTGGGAACAGGCCCGTTTATTTCTATTATGCAAATGATACAACAGCAGGGTTAGGGGGAATAAAGCGGGTATACATTGGGGTAAGTAACCGCAGAGGTGCGGAGAACGCGGAGTCGTTTGCCTTCGGGAGACCCGGAGGGGAATGAGTACCCTTTTTTGACGCTGAAGCCGGCCCCCGCCCGGCGGGGGGTAAGTAACCGCAGAGGCGCGGAGAACGCGGAGTCGTTTACTTTCGGGAGATTCGGATGGAGAGAGAAGCTGTATTATACGCCGGCCGAAAAGAGGGAATGTACTTTGTCCCCCGCCGGGCGGGGGAAGTGGTTCAGCATAAGGAGCTTTACAAATGGGGGTGGATAAGAGAGGTTTAATTTCCCCCGAATCCCCTTCGGGAGACTCGGAGGGGAATGAGGAGCCGCTTACCCTTCGGGAGATTCGGATGGGGAGAGAAGCTGTATTTTACACCAGCAGAAATAAGGGAATCTGCTTTGTCCCCCGCCGGCGGGGGAAGTGGTTCAGTATAAGGAGCTTTACAAATGGGGGTGGATAAGAGAGGTTTAATTTCCCCCGAGTCCCCTTCGGGAGACTCGGAGGGGAATGAAAATGATTGAAACACTGGGAGCCGGTACGCTGACCGGAGTGATGCAGCTGGTTCAGCAACAGGGATGGCAATTAATCATCTTAGAAACACTGCGTATTCAGGAATTTCAGTGTGGCCCGGTTATAATCACTGTACATCTGGTGATCTGCTACCGCAAGATCAACCTGCTCAATCACGCTGAGTTTTTGCAGAGCCGTAAGGCTGTTCAGTTCAGGGAATACGGCAGGGTTGGACTGGTAAGCCGCCGTAAGTGCATCAGAAAACCCGATAAAATAATTTTTACTGTCCAGGAACCCTTTTGTTTTCAATTCAGCAAAAAGCGCGGCGGATTTGGCCAGGGTGATATCCCCTTTCCGGGCAAACCGTTCGGGGTAGAGCGGTGAGTGTTCCTGCATATAAAATTTACTGCAGATACCCCTTCCCGTCAGTGTCTGGGAATTCGCCAGGGCGCTGGCATTTCCCGCGGGGCCGACATTTTCATTGTTATCAAAACGGGCCATGCAAAACTGGAAGGGGACCGAGGAGCTGGAAGCAATGGGGTTGCCGGCCGGGGCGCAATAACTGATACCCGCTTTATAATGATAGAGCAGGGAAAGTGAAGCGGAGAAATTCCCCCCGTTACTCATGCCGGCGGAATAACGGGATTTACCCCGGTTGGTCAGGCCACGGTTATAAAAAGTATCGGTGATGATCCGCAGGTTGGCAAAATCCACATTCGCGGTGCTGTCCCAGGGAATATTGTTCCAGCGGATCTTTCCGTCCCCGTTGGCATCCACCCCGGTGGTGGATTCTTCGGCCTCGGTAATGATCACCCCGAAATTATCCGCGACCAGGTCCCTGATCAGTTGCACATATTCATAACTGTTGACAAAATGCTGGGCGGAACCGCCGGTTCCATGCAGGAGGTAAACAATGCCTTTATGCCCTGCAGGAAAATAATAATATACCGGTTTGTTCCGGTCGCGGCCGCGTACCTGTTCAAAATTCAGGGTGAAGGGGGTGATATTCTTTATGCTGCCGGTAAAGCTGAGATTTTTCGCGGGCATGATGAACCAGGTATGCCATTCATCTTTTGCATTCAGCAGGGAGGCATCGGCACTGCTCCAGGTATTGAATAGCTGATTGTCTGAATACGCCTGGCTGAAAATATGTACGGTGTCACCGGTTTTGTATTTACCACTGCCATATCCATTGCTGACGGTCACCGTGGCACTGTCTGTCTGTACCGGGGGATTAATGGTTCCGTTTTCTTTCTGGCAGGAAGCCAGCAGGGCTGCAAGTACAATAAATGTCAGTTGTTTCATAGGGGGCTCAGACCGGTTAAACTGAAAGTAGTTTAACGGTTGCTGAAATAAGTTTATTGTTGCTGAATCGTCTTTTCTGACAGGCCGGGTAGGGGATATCGGAAAGTGGAACAAGGGCGCTGAATGGGATTTTATACAAAAATGGTACAACCCGCTTTGAGGTTGTACCATTGCCGGGACTGAATAGTTATACCCTTTGTCCCTTGTATTTTTTCAATGCCTTTATTTTGGCTTCACCAGGACGGCCGTTCTCTACATAATATTTAAAATCCGCGGCTATATTACTGCCCATCCTGCTCATCATCATCCGGATCATGGGCTGCATCAGCATACCCATAAAACCACCGGGTGTGATATCCATTATCATGACCAGTTTTGATTTGCCGGCGCCAAGAGAAGAAAGCTGCCAGGTATTAACCGCCTGCTTTATCATCTTTGGCATGCCTTCCCGTACCGCGTAGGACAGGCTATGTTCCGTATCTGAATAACTGAGTATTTTTTCCCGGATCCGTCCCATCCCCGGGATCTCGCAGCCTCTTTCCGAACAGCTTGCCCCGTTAAAAGAGCTGCCACTGCCCGCCGAATGGTTGACCGCGGAGGCCCAGACATGTACGTCTGCAAAATCTTTTCCCAATACTTTCCAGGCGGTTTCAATGTCTTTGTTTACGATGATTTCTTTTCGGAGTTTCATTTTTATGTTGTTTTAATTAGTAAACTTTTTCTGTGACGGGTTTTTTTGCTGCGGGGAGATTTCCCTTTCCTCATTGAAGGGGAATTCTTCAGTTGACTGGTTTGAAAGCTTTTTTTTAGCTTTTCCCCCGTACCATTCCTCCCGGCCAGATAGCCGTTGCTCACTTACTGAATGACGGAATATTCCCGCTTTAATGATTCCCGAACCTGGTCGGTAAAGCGATACAGGTGAAGCGTATATCTATGATAGCCATCACGGGGAGTTTTGTTTGTACCATTTTAATTTAAAATTTGCGGTACAAAAATCGGCAGGCATCTGTTGACGGAATTTGCCGCGGGGTTCAACTACTTGTCTTATTGGCTCAGGCGGAATGCGGAAGGGGTCTTACCAAAATGTTTCCTGAATGCTTTGTTGAAATGGGTGATATTTTCAAAACCGCATTCGTATGCGATCTCGGCCACCGGCTTTGTTTTGATTTGTAAAAGCTGGCTGGATCTTTCCAGCCGCTTGGTGAGGATATACTTTGCCGGGCTTTCCTGGTAGAGGGCCGAAAACTTTCTTTTGAAGGTGGCTAAACTGGAATGGGTCAGCCGGGCAAGATCTTCAACGGACAGGCCGCTGAAAAGATTATTCTGGATGATCTCGCTGAAATCATATTCGGCGGGGGTAAACAGGGAAGAAATAAAATCATGGATCGACCCCGCCTGTCCGGTCCTGCTCAGGAGCAGCAATAACTCTTTCAGTTTAGTGCTGACCAGGTTGTCATCCGCCAGCCCGGGATTTTCAAGCAGGTAGCCGATACTGTCGATACAGGCTTTCAGCAGGGGCTCAACATCTACTTTTTTTGTGTCAAAGTTGTTTTGAAGTTGCTTAATGGACAGGTCGGACTGGAAGAACTGCCTTACCATTTCGGGGTAAAAATAAGCGGCCAGGGCGGAGAGGGTATCGGAAGGCGGAGAAGGGTTGGCGTCCAGTTGTTCGATAAAATAATTCCCGCATTTTGAGAGCATGGCATCCCCTTCGGTAAAACTGAGCACATGGGTGGGCGTCCTGAACCGGAAAGCGCCTTTGGACAGGAATAAAAAGCAGGCTTCGTTTTCCCGGAAAAATTTGGGGATCCGTTTAAAGCCGGTAGCCATAACCACTTTTTCGAAAACAACCTTGTCCTTGTATTTTAATGTTTTCAGTTCAAGTACCATTTCACTTTGGGGTATGGGTTTAAAACAGGGGTTTAATTATTTTTTAAAGAAAGGCGGTTAACGGCCAGGCATTTGTGCTGTTGGGGGCTTCATCTCGTCGTCGCCCCCGGCGACAGCTGCCGAACGAAGAACTAACAATAAAACATATTCTGCTGCTCAATAGTAAATGTTAAGCCGGGACAAAAAGCTGAATAGCGAACCGAACGATGAAAGACGCTATTCGTCAGCCCCAATAGAACAAATGCAACTGTTGGCTGCTGTATTAAAGTCCAATGAAAGATTGTAGAACTTTATTTTTGTCAACGCCTTTTTCATCTTGGATGTCCTTTGTAAGCCTATTTTCATTCCTATCAATAATCATTTTATTTGGGTCAGCTTCATACAACTTTGTAAAATCAAAAGTGAATTCAGAAGATTTTCTTGGTGAGAATCTTCCGCCAAATGAAATTAATAGTTTAGCTTTTTTCCCTTTCTGTTCTACTAAATGGGGGTCAAAAAATAATACCTCTGATTCTAGAACTGGTTCTCCAAAGAAAAAAATATCTTTTGCTGCTTCATTAAAATACTCATGGCCTTCCAAACGATAAAGATGTTGAAATTGTGGATACTGAGAACGACCAAAGGTTGCATTTTCTGCAACTACTCTGAATGACAGTTTTTCTTCATTTTGAAGCGGCGACCAATTGAAAAAAAGGAAATCAAAATTAACTTTGTATTTATTTTGATACACTTCAGTTTTAGTTATTTTAATAAAGACTTCAATGTTTGGGTACCTAATTTTTTTGAAAAGTGCTTCAATATAGTGATGAGGTGCGGGTTTGGATTGTCCGTCAATTCTCATGAAATATGTGTCATTAGTTTGATGCGGCGAGTAATCGCTGGTATCAATTTCTATGATTACAATTGTTTTATTTTCATGATTTAGTATGCTTAGTCTAATGCTATTTGGTAATGGAATTATGCTGTCCGAAAATTTACTTACCGCAAAGTCCTTTTCGATGGGTTGGGTAAAAAAGGTCAATTCTCCTTTAAATATTTTTTCTTTTTTGCTCGGAACTTTTTGTCCTTCAGGAGAGCCCCAAATAATTAGTCCACCACTTGAATTAAGAAATGCACATATACTTTTTTGTATTCCTACAAATTTATCATTCAGATTACCCGCAGGATTAATTGACTTAAATTCTAGTTGGTCTGTTTCAATTCTGTCTTCTTTAAAAAAAAGTTCAATGTCCTGAAAAGTCAAATCATTGAACTTTTTGCCAAAATGTGGTGTTGAGTAATCCATATTTTTTTACGTTATAACTTTGTATTTGCTAGTTATCTTCTTTTTTATTTTTATACAAGTAAAAGTCAAGTATTTCTCCTTTAAGAATTACAAGTGTTTTATCAAGGCTTAAGGCTTGTTCAGATGAAAAGTTATTCTTTTCTGCTTCCGAACCAGAATTTTGTATATCCAAAGCAATTTTTGAAGATGATATTACTTTGTCGCAATTGAATATAAAGCAAACTTCTTTGGCTTCCTTTTCAGGAGAAAGCAAAGAGCTCATTTCTTCGAATTTTGAGGAAGGGACTGTAAACTCAGCTAGGTAGTCTTTATTAGAAAATGAATTTGTATGAATATAATAAAGCGAAACCATAAACGGTGTCCACGAACTAGTAGCAAAAATTATGTAATTGCTATCTTTTTTAATTATGTCTTTTATTTTCCCAATAAATGTTAACGGTTTTTTGTTTGTGCTTAATAAATTCTGTAATTGATATGTATATATTAACGAAGTGTCCCAACCTAAGATAGCATCATGTTTTTTAGATAAATTTATTACATCAGTTTTATTCAGTGAGTCTATTGACATTTGTTCATTGAATTCAATTTCCCATTTTTCTTTGGGTTGCTCTTTTGTGGGTTCGTCACTGCCACATGACACAAATGTCAGAGTTAAAAAAGGCAGTAATGCTTTGATAAAATTTGCCATGTCAAATCATATTAGGAGATGTCTCGAAATATAGCAGCCAACGTATGTATTTACGCTATTCCACGAATCTACAAAAAGCCGAACTCCTTGTCAATAAATCATTTACTGTTTTCGGGTGCTACACCAATATCCGTAGGAATGGGTGTTCTAATTTGTAAGCGTAACAACCCACATAAACCTTAACGGCCGGGTACAGTTGCGTTCCCGATCAGTTTTAAACGCCCCGGGTTCGCTTCTTTTAGGGTCCTGGCCCTTTTCAGGCTAACGGCATTTTCCTCCTCTCTCAGGCCCCTGGTTACTTCTGCCGCTGCCATAATTCAGGACAGGCCATTTTGTATCCGGCCGCTGTAAGCCTGGCGGATACGGCCTGCCTGGGATTCAGGAACCTGCCCGTTTTTGGCGGCTTTTTCAGTGTAAGACAGTCTGCCTATCCTGTAACCTGCTTCGGGATTCCTTCGGGAATGCTTCGACAATCCTTCGCAAATTACTGGTGGAGTCTCAATGAAAACCCGAAGCATTCCCGAAGGATTCTAAACCATGGTAGGGCAATGGTATGGAAATGAATGGTTTGTGAGTCTGTAAAGCTGAATGGATGACAAGCTGGAGCTAACTTATTGATTATCTGTTGTGTACCTCAGAAAACTAGGCCTTTTCACCACTGGCGCTTTGGATTATGAGGGAGCTAAAAATTAGGGAGTGTAAATTATAATTACACGGGATTGAAATTCATTGGTTTCTGCTTATAGTCCGGTCGCTGTTTTAGGGACAGGTCCGGTTCTCTAAAAAGGGTCAGGGTCTGCAGTTCAGGAATTTTGATGTGCCTTGTTAACGTTTTCGGGCTTTGCGTTGGAGAGCTTTTGAAGCCTAAAATGGCCTGCCATCACAAAATTATATTGATTGCTTAAATGTTTCTATCCGAACCGTCCGCCGACTAACGCAAACCTGGTTAGGAAAAGTTTTATTTTATAACATCTTCAAAAGTGGGTCTTTTACGATTTCCAGACATTACGGCCCTCACAATAGATTCAATATTTCTATTTACTGAATCATTTGGCTGTATTTTAATTGCTTTTTCGATTGTGGTTTTGGCTTCCATATCTTTTTGAGCGACAAGTAAATTCATTGCATGATTACCCAGTAAAGCGAAATCATTTGGCTTCCTTTTTAACGATTCTTCAGAATAAAATAACGCCTTATCGAGATCCTTGAGATGCATCGCTTCTAAAGAAGCCTCCATAGGTATTGAATGATTTTCCAATTCTATTTTAAATGCTGATTCTAATTGTTCAAGAGCTTCAGAGTGCCTTTCTAATCGTTGAAATGCTTTGGCCATCAGTATCATGCTTTGCCAATGATCAGGAGCTATTTCAAGGCATTTTTGAAAATCTTTTACAGACTCTTCAAGCTTCAACTTTTCAGTTGTAGTCAGCTTTTTATTACGGTATCCATCCAGAATAATCAAACCTGCTTGCCTCTTTCCGGCTCGTTCAAATATTTCATTGAACGCTTCAGTTTTTTTCTTCTCAATTTCATATTCATCAATCTTGTCATAGATTGTTCCGTTCATGAGGGTTTCAATTTCTTCCGGGGTTAATTCTTTCCTGTAATCTGAGTAGGGGTTTAGAATAAAAGTTACCCCTTTTACAGCACCAAATAAATCCTGGCCTTTAAGGCTCATATAAGGCACCTCTTCCTTTATTACGTTATTATCAAAAATTCTGTTTGTTGAAGTAAAAACGGGGATTTGTCCATTTTCAAAGGTGACAAGCAGAACTTTAGTATCTTTTTCTAAAGTTTGAATTCCCTCTTCGGAATTAGAATGACTGCCAGTCAATACAAATAGTTGATTCCATAATAATTTCTGATAGAAATCCTTCTGGGCGGATACATTGGATTTTGCCTGCATGAAGCACTGTTCCAGCTCATTTTCTGGAAATGTAGAGTCGGTTTTCCTTTTCTTAAATATATTGAATAACCCCATTTGTTTTAAATTGTATCCAACAACTTTATCGTCCTCTGCACTCTCTTAAGGGTCTCTTCTTTCCTCAGCAACGCGGCAATATCAAATACTCCCGGGCCAAATTTCCCTCCCACCAGCATAATGCGGAAGGGAAGCATCAGTTCGCCGGGTTTCAGGTCATTCACCGAGGCGATTTCCTTAAAATTATTTTCCAGCGTATGTGCATCCCAGGTATCCGCGAGTTCATAATTACGTACCAGTTCGGCGAAGAAAAGCTGCTTGGCCTCATTCCACTTCGGCTTTACCGCGCCGGTATCAATGGTTTCAGGAGTTGTAAAAAAGAAGGAGCTCTGCTCCACAAAATCCGTCAGCAGCGTACAGCGGTCTTTTACCAGCGCGATTACGTTTTCCAATAGCTTGTCATCCGGGACGGGTATGCCTTTCCCGCTTAGCAGGGTCTTGATCTCCGGCATCAAACGCTGAACATCCAGCTTCTTCATCCATTCATGGTTAAACCACTTCGCTTTCTCGTAATCAAATTTTGCCCCGGCACTGTGTACTCTTTCCATTGAGAATTTTTCTACCAGTTCTTCCCTGGAATAGAGCTCCTGTTCGGTGCCTTCATTCCAGCCCAGCAGGGCCAGCAGGTTGATAAAGGCTTCAGGCAGGAATCCTTTTTCTTTAAACCCTTCGGTGAGTTCGCCGGTCTTTGGATCGGTCCAGTTCATGGCAAATACAGGGAAACCATATTTGGCGCCGTCTCTTTTGCTCAGCTTGCCATTCGGTCCGAGGATCAGGGGGAAATGCGCCCATTGCGGCATCTGGTCCAGGCCAAACAGGTATTTCCACAGGAGAATATGCACAGGAGCGGAGGGCAGCCATTCTTCCCCGCGGAAGGCATGGGAGATCTGCATATCC
>JBBIGW010000065.1:0-18960 GCA_037447355.1 Bacteroidia bacterium
CCCCATGCCACCCGGTACCAATGAACCTTCGCAGGATGTGAAAGAAACAGATGATAACAGCAACAGCCCGGCGATCACGAAGCCAATAGCGATCACAAAACCCAATGCAACGAAGATCACGAATACTTCGGTTACCAAAACCGAACCCAAAGTGATTGAAAACCCCGCTCCACCCCGGCCCAAGGCGGTCCTGGGCAAAACGACCACCGGTACCGGTCGTGGTGGTGGTGCGGCTGAAAATTATGACCGCAGCGGTGGCACGGGAACCGGAACAGGGGTTGGAAATGGCAGTGGTGTGGGCGGAGGGAATGGCAGTGGTGTGGGTGGCGGCAATGGTACCGGCGCCGGTACGGGCAGTGGTCCGAGGGTAACCCGGGGTGACCGGAAGATTGTCCGTAGTTATTCCTTTGAAGGGGATCTGGAAAAAGCCACGATCTACGCGAATGTGAATGTATCACCGGATGGCACCGGCAGTTTTGTCGGCATTGCCAAAGGATCCAGTAATAGCAGCAATGCCTATAAAGAAGCGATCATGCGTTACCTGCGGAATATCCGGTTTGATAAAGCCGATCATGAATCCATGATCACCGTCCAGTTCAATTTCCGGGTGAACTAAGTACAGATTATTTTTTGAAACCATCTGCCGCGGCGGATGGTTTTTTGTTAGGGGCAAATCCTACTTTTGCTGCAATGGATTACAGTCAGACACTGGACTATCTGTATAACCGCCTGCCCATGTTCAGCCGGATCGGGACAGCCGCCTATAAAAAGGACCTGGCGAATACCCTTGAGCTTTGCCGGGAACTGGGCGACCCGCAATCCCGGTTCAAAACAATTCATATTGCCGGTACCAACGGGAAAGGATCCGTGAGTCATATGCTGGCGGCCATCTTCCAGTCTGCCGGGTATAAAACAGGGCTCTACACTTCCCCCCACCTGAAAGATTTCAGGGAGCGGATAAAAGTAAACGGGGAGATGATCCCGCAACAGGTAGTAGTTGACTTTACCGAAAAGATCATTCCGCAGATAGACCGGCTGGAACCCAGCTTCTTTGAGATCACGGTTGCCATGGCATTTGATCATTTTGCCAGGGAAAAAGTGGATATCGCCATTATTGAAACCGGGCTGGGCGGCAGGCTGGACAGTACCAATATTGTACAGCCCGAACTTTCCATTATAACCAATATCGGCTATGATCATATGAACCTGCTGGGCGATACCCTGGAAAAAATTGCGGTTGAAAAAGCCGGCATCATCAAGGAAAACACACCCGTCATCATCGGTGAAACATTGCCGGAAACCCTTCCCGTATTTGAGAAAGTAGCTGCTGAAAAAAACAGTCCCCTGTATCTCGCTGGCCGGGAACGGCAGGCCGTGAACTGGCAATGGAAAAACAACCTGTTGGAAGTGGAAGTGGCCGCCGCCCATCATACCGATCATAAAAAATATATACTCGACCTGCCTGGCATTTACCAGACCAAAAACCTGTTGTCTGTATTGTGTGCCTGTGAACGGCTGCATGATAAAGGCTGGAAACTGGATGAAAAAGCGATTCGCAACGGGCTGCTTCATTCCAAAAAAATTTCAGGACTCTTTGGCCGCTGGGAAATCATCCATACCCATCCCCTGCTGGCACTGGATGTCTGTCATAATGTGGACGGGATCAAACAACTCCTGCAGCAGGTGGAGCTTACCGAACACAAGCAGTTGCATTTTGTACTGGGCATCGTAAAGGACAAGGAAGTGGAGAAAGTGCTGGCACTCTTACCTGCTAACGCAAATTATTATTTTACCCGTGCACAGATACCGCGGGCCTTACTCGAGGCTGAACTGGCCTCCAAAGCCGCAAAAGCCGGCCTGAAAGGATCAGCATTCGCTGATGTGAATTTGGCTATTTATGCCGCATCCCTGCAAGCCGGTCCCGGGGATTTAATCATTGTCTGTGGCAGTGTTTTCCTGGTTGGTGAAGTCAGCCTGGCTGCCGTGAAGGAAACCTGGCCGGGCGACAAAGACCGGTCTGCACTGCGGGAAATGACCGATTCCGCCCATTTCTTCCATTAGTATTTCAGTTCCCCCAGTTTTTCCAGTCCATAAAGCAGGCAGCTGACGTGCATGGCCTGCAGCAACTGGTTATTCCGCATCAGGCCTTTCAGTTCCTCCATACTCATCTCCACCACCTCGATCTCCTCGTTATCATCCAGTTGCTGATCCGCCACTTTTTTGCCCCCTTTCGCCAGGAACATATGCATCAGGTTGGAATTGGTGGAGGGATTGGGGGAAATTTTACCGAGGTATTCGAAGGAACTAAATGCATAACCGGTTTCTTCTTTTAATTCCCGGGCAATGGCCGATTCGAGATTCTCATCTGTATCATCCACACAGCCACCGGGGATCTCCATACAGGTTTCGCCAATAGCATGACGGTATTGCTTTACCATCAGGATCTTTCCCCCCTCGGTAACCGGCAGCGCTCCCACCCAGGTGGAGAAATCATAAATATAATAGGGATCAACAATCTTCCCGCCCGGTGTTTCGCAGCGCTCCCGGCGTACTTTGAACCAGTTGTCGTTAAACAGGTATTCGGAGGAGAGTACTTTCCATTTCATAAATCAGGTGTCAGTTGTCGGTTGTCAGGTGTCGGATGTCTGGTGTCTGGTGTCTAGTGTCGGGAAACAGCCCGGCAGCTGAAGTTTGCTGTTTGTCGTTAAGATTTTCTGATAATAAGCATCTTAGTTGACGGCTAATATACTTTTATACTACCAAACTCGTGTCTCGCAGCTCGTGGCTCGTCACTTTCCCTTACCAGTTGTTCTTTCCCCGAAGGGTTGTTATATGCGCCACATGATGCTTGCCATGCCATGCATAGAGTCCCAGGAGGTACCAGAGCCGGATTGTTTTCTTCAGTCCCGGATGATAGGCGGTCCTGTTATTCCATTCATCATCCGTAACATATTTCAATGCTTCATACCAGCGGGCATGAAGGGCATAAAGCAGGGTGAGGGAAATATTTACCGGGAGTTTCTTTACATCATATAATTCAGCCCATAACTGCTCTTCGTATGTCTTGATCGTGGGATTGTCCTCCGTGAGGGTGAGTTTAAACCGGCAATAGGCATTCATGTGACTATCGGCCACATGGTGTACCAACTGGTGAACGGTCCAGCCCCCATCCCGGTACGGAGTCTGTAATTGCGCTTCATCCAGGTTCAGGATTGCATTCTCCACCTGCTGGGGCAGGAACTTGATATCGGCCAGCCATTCAATTTTCTGTTCTGCAGAATAAGGTTGTGGCTCGTACTGCCCGATGGGATACCGGGGATCTGTGGTCAGCTGCATGATGTAATCTATTTTATTACCTGAATAAGTTCCACTTCAAATACCAGGGTGGCGCCACCTGGAATATCACTGCCCGCACCCCTGTCTCCATAAGCGAGATGAGAAGGAATCCATAAACGCCAGTGACTGCCTTCTTTCATGAGCGGCAGGGCGATCTGCCAGCCTTTGATCAAAGCGGTCAGCGGGGCGGAAAACGGCTGTCCTCTTTTGAAGGAATTATCAAACTCCTTTCCGTCCAGCAGGGAGCCCTTGTAATGTGCTTTGACCGTTTCTTTCAGCAAGGGCTGCACTCCCGTTCCTTCTTTGATCACTTCGTACTGGATGCCTTCGGGCAATTCCTGTACCCCCGTCTTTGTCTTATTCTCCGCCATAAAAGCCAGGCCGGCCGCCTTTTGCGTTTCAATTTTTCCCTGCATAAATTCTTTTAGTTTGTTTTGAATACTCATATGATAACACCCCGGGACTTTAAACTCCGGTTATTGAAAATAAATTACAATAGTCACAGCTTTGTGTTCGAAAAACCATAAAATAATATTTATTCCGGCTTTCTCTTCAGCATCCCTTAATCCTCTCTCAGGGAATGCCCGGTCAGATTGATAAACACATCCTCCAGGTTGGCCAGTTTCATTTCCCGGGGTCTTTCAAAACCGGTTGCCAGCAGGTTATCAATCAGTTTATCGGGCGAATCCAGCGCGATGATCTTCCCGGCATCAATAATCGCCACCCGGTCGCAGAGGTATTCCGCTTCATCCATATAATGAGTGGTAATGATCACCGTGGTCCCCCTTTCCCTGATATTCTTCACGAGTTCCCAGAGACTTCGCCGCGCCTGCGGATCCAGTCCTGTAGTGGGTTCATCCAGGAAAATGATCCGGGGTTCATTAATCAGTGTGGTGGCCACCGAGAAGCGTTGTTTCTGACCACCGCTGAGTTCCTTCACACTGGCTTTGGCTTTATCCTTCAGGTTTACCATTTCCAGCAATTCCATGGGGTCCACATTCCGGTTGTACAGGCCGCAGAACAATTCGATCAGCTGGAGCAGGTTCAAACCCGGGAAGTACCCGCTGGTCTGCAGTTGCACCCCGATGATCTTCTTGATCTCGCGGGGGGCTTTGTCCAGGTCCAGCCCGTCCACGGTCACGCTGCCGCTGGTCTTGGTACGAAGGGTTTCAATGATCTCCAGCGTTGTGGATTTACCGGCACCGTTGGGACCCAGCAATCCGAATATTTCTCCTTCGTTCACGTCAAAGGAAATCCCTTTCACTGCCTGGAAATTGCCATAATTCTTCACCAGGTTTTTTACGGATATGATTGTATTTGCCATTTGTTATAAGTACGTTTCCAGTTCTTCCATCATTAACCGGCTGCCAACAAAGAAAGGTGAGCGCTGGTGCAGTTCGGTGGGCACCACATCCAGGATCCGGATCTTCCCGTTGGTGGCTTTACCACCCGCCACGGTGACGATGAAAGCAAAGGGATTGCATTCGTAGAGAAGCCTGAGCTTTCCCTTTGGTTTGTCAACCGTGCCGGGGTACATAAAAATGCCTCCCTTGATCAGGTTGCGATGCACATCCGATACCATGCTGCCAATATAGCGCTGGGTATAGGGTCCCCCGTTTGTCTTATCCTTCCGCTGGCAGGTTGTGATATAATTCCGTACACTTTCTTCATACTGGAAGAAGTTGCCATGATTCACCGAATAGATCCTTCCCAGTTCCGGGCATTTAATATCCGGGTGACTAAGGGTCCATTCACCAATGGAAGGATCCAGGGTAAATCCATTCACTCCCCGGCGCGTGGCATAGACCATCATCGTGGAGGAACCGTACACAATATACCCCGCGGCCACCTGCTGGTTGCCCGGTTGCAGGAAGTCCTCTTTGGTCACCACCGTACCAATCGGCGTTACCCGGCGGTACACGCTGAAGATGGTACCAATGGATACATTCACATCAATATTGGCGCTCCCATCCAGCGGGTCGTAAAGACAAACATATTTTGAGTTCACGCTTTTTGCATCATCAAAAGCTACAAAATCATCCAATTCTTCGCTGGCGATCCCCGCACAGGCGATCCCATGCTTCAGCACCCCGGTAAAATGGTCATTGGCAAACACATCCAGCTTTTTCACTTCCTCTCCCTGCACGTTGATGGTGCCCGCATCACCCAGGATATCCACCAGGCCGGCTTTGTTTACTTCCACATTCACCCGTTTGGCCGCCAGCCCGATATTCCGGAGCAGGTGGGACAATTCACCGGTGGCATGCGGGAAGTCCCGGAGCTGCTGGATCGTGAACTCATCAAGCGTCTGCACTTTACGGTTAACCTTCATATGGAGCAATTTGGAAGAACAAATGTAAGGTTTTGGGGAGAGTTTAAAAGCGGGCAGAAACACAGGGGGAAAAGAAAATTAACGACATTTGCCGCCTTAACCATCCCCCGTAAATTATGAAGGTCTTCAAATTTGGTGGCGCCTCGGTCAACAGCGTGGAACGGATTCAGAACCTGGCCCGGATCATGCAGGAAAAACAGGAAGGAAAGACGATGGTCATTATTTCCGCTATGGGGAAAACCACCAATGCACTGGAAAAAGTGGCGGAAGCCTTTTATGCGGGGAAAAAAGAAGAGGCCCTGGGTTTGTTTGAACAGGTAAAGCAACAGCACCTGGGAATTGCCCAATACCTCCTGGTCACCCATTATCCTGCCTGCGAGGCGCAACTCCGGGATTTTTTCACGGAAGTGGAATGGTTGCTGCACGATGAACCGGTTCGTGATTTTGATTATTACTATGACCAGGTGGTTTGTGCCGGGGAATTGTTTTCCACCGCGATCATCAGTGCCTGCCTGAATGAATCAGGGATCCGTAATCAATGGATGGATGTACGGGATATTTTCCGGACCGATGATGATTTCCGGGATGCGGATATCGACTGGGCCTTTACCCTGCAGAAAGTAAATGAACGGGTAGTGCCGGTTTTAAACGAATACCCGATCGTCCTGACCCAGGGTTTTATCGGGGCTACCGATGAAAACGAAAGCACCACGCTCGGAAGGGAGGGCAGTGATTATTCCGCGGCAGTCTTTGCCAATATGCTGGATGCGGAAAGCCTGACGATCTGGAAAGATGTGGAAGCGGTGATGAACGCGGATCCCAAACAATTTCCCGATGCGGTTCCCCTGCCCGGTCTCAATTACAATGAAGTGATCGAAATGGCTTACTACGGGGCGCAGGTGATCCATCCCAAAACGATCAAGCCCCTGCAGAACAAAGGCATCCCGCTCTATGTAAAATGCTTCCTCGATCCCTCCCTGCCCGGGACAGTGATCCATGATAAACCCCTGCCCCCCCTGCCGCCTGTGATCGTACTAAAAGAAAAACAGGCGTTGATTGAATTCTCATCCAGGGATTTTTCTTTTATCGGCGAACAGCATGTGGGGCAATTGTATCACCTGTTTGAGCAGCTGCATATCAAACCCAACCTCACACAGAATGGCGCGATCAGTTTTCTTTGTGTCGTTGATGACAAGCCTGAAAAGATTGAGAAACTGGCATCCGCAGCCGCCTTATTCCTGGATGTACAGGTGAAAAAAGGATTGTCGGTGCTTACCGTCAGGCATTATAACCCGGAAATCGTGGAGCAACTGGCCGGCGGAAGAACCGTACTGCTGCGGCAGCAGACGGCTGAAACGGTACAAATATTATTAGGGTAATTTTATTGGCGTCCTTCCACAGTAATGGTCTGGATCATTTTTTTGGCCACCGGCTTTTCGTGCAGGGTGGCCGGTTGCCAGGTTCCCATTTTTTCAAGGCGGGTGATCAGTTCATCATTAAAATCATCGGCATCCTTAAATCCTTTCAGCACTTTAAAATTAACAGGGACGCCATCACTGTCCACCACAAATTCCACCTGTATAAAAGCACGGCTGACTCCCCTGGGAAGGAAGGCGGTCATATCCTTACCCAACTGATCCAGGTATTTCATAAACGCATCCCCGCCGCCGGGAAATTGCGGCCACTGGTGTACCGCATCCGTCAGGACATCAATACGGCGGTTCAGGTGTGAAGCAGGTTGTTTCTTTAAGGGCGGTTGTTTCTGCTCGGCCAGCGGATTTTCTTTCCGGGGGGAGGATTCATTGACAATATATTCTCCCTTGTCACCGATCATGACCACGGGCAATTGGTGGTATTTTTCAAAAAAATCAAACGCATCCCCGAGCCGGTCTTCAAATTTTTTAAGTTCGGGATCATCTTTGGTCAGGCTTTCCAGGTATTTCACACTTTTCTCCACGTTATAACGGATGGGGAAAATATGCACCGGGATAAAATCCTGGCCCAGGTCCTTGGCATGGGTGGCAAGAACATAGAGCTCATCGATCTGCTGGTCAGTAATGGGAATACAACCTACCGTCACACAACTGCCGTGGATGTAAATATCACTGCCCGGTTTCAGGGAATCGCTGAGTATTTTGTCCGAAGCATTCGGGTAATTGAGACCCAGGGATAAATAATAATTACTCTGGGGGTTAAATTCATTGATATAGTAAAATCCTTCCGGCACCTGGAAATCGCCCTGCATTCTTTTCGGACCCAGGGCCCCGGCCAGGGCGCAGACCCGGTAGGTCTTAAATAACCGGAAGGGTTCCTTTAATTCATTCTTCACCCATACTTCCAGCTGGCTGTCGTATTTGAAGGACCGGATATAGAGATAACGGGCCGGCCATTTCAGTTTTTTTGCTTCGAATTGTTTTTGCAGGGTATCTTCTTTCCGGTCCAGGGCTTCACTGGGACGCGGAAATGACTTCTGGTAATCAACAAAAGAATAGGAAGATGAGCCCCCTTTGCTCATATTGGGAGCCGGCTGTGCCTGCAGGTAAATACCTGCAAGTACAGAAACGACGGATAATATAAATTTCCTCTGCATGTCCACAATTCAGCTCAACGGCCGGGAATACGGTATTGTTATTTTTTTATTGCTAAAACGCTGGTAAATATACTCAAAAATAGTGCTGCAGGAGGCCCGGGGAAAGCGGTAAATATCAACATGCCTTGATAACCCTAAGTAAATTCGCCCTTCCGGGATCAGAGATTTCCTCTTGCCTCCTGTTCTCTTTCGATGGCTTCGAAGAGAGCCTTGAAATTGCCCTTCCCAAAACTCTTCGCCCCTTTGCGCTGGATGATCTCGAAAAATAAGGTGGGCCGGTCTTCCACCGGCTTTGAAAAGAGCTGCAGCAGGTATCCTTCATGATCCCGGTCAACCAGGATTCCCAGTTCCCGGAGCGGGACCAGGTCCTCGTCAATGGGTCCCACCCGGTCCAGCAGGTCGTCATAATAGGTGGTCGGCACTTTCAGGAATTCCACCCCCCGGTTTTGCAGTTCCGTGACTGTTTTTACAATATCATTCGTGGCCAGGGCCACATGCTGGCAGCCTTCTCCATTATAGAAATCAAGGTATTCCTCCACCTGGCTTTTTTTCTTGCCTTCGGCGGGTTCATTGATCGGAAACTTCACAAAGCCATTGCCGCTGCTCATCACTTTGCTCATCAGGGCCGAGTATTCCGTTGAAATATCTTCGTCATCAAAAGAAAGGATATTCTTAAAACCCATGACCTTTTCATAAAATTTTACCCAGGGATTCATCTGGTTCCAGCCCACATTGCCTACGCAATGATCCACATAGAGCAGGCCGGTATCGGCGGGCTGGAAGTTCGGGTTCGTCCAGGGCTGGTAACCGGGCATAAAAGCTCCCCGGTAGTTTTTTCTCTCAATAAAGAGATGAACAGTATCCCCATAAGTGTGAATCCCGCTCATCACCAGTTCGCCCTCGTTATCTTTCAGGCGGGTGGGCTCTTTATAGGATTTTGCTCCCCTTTTAGTGGTTTCTTCCCAGGCCATTGTGGCATCGGGTACCCGGAGTGAAAGCGCCTTTACACCATCCCCGTGCTTGTGAACATGATCCGCTATCTCATTACCCGGTTTTAAGGGGGTGGTCAGCACAAAAGTGAGCGCATGCTGACTTACTGCATAACTGGCCCGGTCCTTTACCCCGGTCTCAGGTCCTGCATAAGCCAGTGCCTGGAAACCAAATGCGCTCATATAAAAGTGGGCGGCCTGTTTGGCATTGCCTACGTAAAATTCAACATAATCGGTGCCTTCCAGGGGCAGAAAATCCAAAGCGGGTGAAAGGGTCTTTTCGTTGGTGATTGTCGTATTCATAAATGTAAACCTGTTTACCGTCAGGCGGTTTAAGAATGTAAAGAATGAATCAGATCGGTTCTTAGTTCCTGCCCCGCCCGGAAGTGGAGGCGGTTACCGGCAGGATTAAAACAGGCTATCCATGGCCAATGCATGCATCAGCAGGCTGAAATGGCTGCGTTCGTCGGTGAATACTTTATGCGGATAGTCGGGAAGCACGGGGTAAAGTTAAAAAACTTTACCAGACAACAGGGATAGCGAGCACGGAAATTTAACACGGGTTTTCATAGTTCAAATTCCTATTTTTGACCCCATTCAAAACCCATTTTTTTGTAACAGGTATGTTCTTCTTTAGCAGTACCTTCTATATCATCACCCTGGTATTACAGGGAATCTGTGTTTTTCATTGTATCCGGAAAGGGAACCAGCAAAACTGGATCTGGCTGATCGTTTTCCTGCCCCTGATCGGTTGTATCATTTACTTTTTTTCGGAAATGCTCACAGGCCGTGAAATCCGTTCGGTGCAATCCGGGATGAGCGGGATCATTAATCCCTCCGGCTCAGTCCGGAAACTGGAAGAAAACCTGCGTTTTTCCGATACGTTTAATAACCGGGTCGCCCTGGCGGATGCCTACCTCGCAGCAGGCCGCACGCGGGACGCTATTGATCTCTATGAAAAAAGCCTGACGGGTGCTTTTGCAGAAAATGAGGATGCCATCGCCAAACTGGCTTTTGCCCATTACCGTGAAAGGAACTATGAAGCCGTGATCCGCCAGTCTAGAAAGATAAGTTCCCTGCCCCAGTTTCCCCGGTCAAAGACACATATTCTTTATGCCATGTCCCTGGGATACGCGGGACAAACCGCGCAGGCAGAAGAAGAATTCCTGAAGATGAAGGGCCGGTTTTCCAATTTTGAAGCCCGCTATTACTATTCCTTATTTTTGCAGCAAAATAACAGGCCCGGTGAAGCCCGTGATGTACTGAATGACATGATCGCTGAAGTGCCCCAGTTAAGCGGGGTGGAAAGAAGGCATCACCGTGAATGGATCAGCCTGGCCAAAGACTCACTGAAAAAAATGCCATGACAGCCAACCCAAAATCTCCTCCTTTCCTGCTCAATATCGGAATACTGGGTGGCGGGCAACTGGGACGTATGCTCCTGCAGGCTGCGGCCAATTACCCGGTCTTAGTCCATGTTTTAGAGAACGATGAAGAGTGTCCCGCCGCCCATCTCTGCCATTATTTTACCAAGGGAGATATCCGCGATTTTGATGCAGTTTATAATTTCGGGAGAAATTTAGATGCTATCACCATAGAGATTGAAAATGTGAATGTTGAAGCATTGGAAAAACTCGAATCGCAGGGAGTGAAAATCTATCCCCGTCCCTCCGTTTTACGCACCATTAAGAATAAGATCCTGCAGAAAGAATATTACCGTCAGCACCAGATCCCCACGGCTGGTTTTATAGTGACGCACAACCTCGGCGAACTGGAACAGGCACTGGATTTTTTACCCGCCGTACACAAGATCGGGGAAGGCGGTTATGACGGCAAAGGGGTACAATTGCTGCGAACCAAAGAAGAGCTCAGCAAAGGATTTGAAGCTCCCGCGGTACTCGAGAAAATGGTTTCCATACAGACGGAAATCGCACAAATGGTGGCCATCAACGAAAAGGGAGAAACCGCTCTTTACCCGCCGGTGGAAATGCTTTTCGATCCGGATCTCAACCTGCTGGACTACCAGTTATGCCCGGCCGAACTGAGTACCCAGGCCCTGTACCGGGTGGAAGCCATCGCCCTTTCCGTGGTCCGGAACTTTAAATCACCCGGCATATTTGCGGTTGAAATGTTCGTGGACAAGAACGGGGACGTCCTTGTTAACGAGACCGCACCGAGGGTACACAACAGCGGGCATCATACCATTGAAGCCCATTATTGCTCGCAGTTTGACATGCTCTGGCGGATCATGCTCGGCTATCCCCTTGGTAATACCGATGCTATCCTGCCTTCTATCATGGTCAATATTATCGGTGCGGAAGGGTTCAGCGGTGATGTTCAATACCAGGGACTGGAGGAAGTACTGAAGATGGACAATGCATTTGTGCATTTATACGGGAAAAAACAAACCAAGCCCGGCCGGAAAATGGGTCATGTGACCATTCTGAGCAAGGAAAAACAGGACCTCCTGCACAAATCCAATAAAGTAAAACGGACCCTCCTGCCCAAAGCCTGAGCCCTTTTATCCACCCGCCAAACCGCTTATAATTCTGTACCTGCCGTGCAGGAAACCCGTGGTTTTGACGTCAAATAGCTTGCAATTATCTGTTACCTTTATTCTTTTTTTCCTTACCAATTGCAGTTTACCGCACATGAGAATCACTACGAATACCTTTATCATTTTTTTATTGCTGATCGCCGCATCCTGCGGAAATAAAAAAAATAAGATCCAGCCGCCCCAGGCCGGGGCAGCCGGGACAAAAACGCCCCCGATGCGGGTGGATGCCTATATCGTAAAAACCGAATCCTTCGGAGAGTCCATTGAAGTACCCGGGAATATACTGGCCAATGAAGTGGCGGAGATCCACCCCGAAGTTTCGGGGAGGATCGTGTACCTGAACCCGGCCGAAGGGAAATACATCGGCAAGGGCACTTTACTTGCCAAACTCTATGACGCCGACCTCGTGGCCCAGTTAAAAAAACTGCAGGTGCAGCTGGCCCTGGCTGAAAAGACCGAAGAAAGACAATCCCGGTTATTAAAGATCCAGGGCATCAGCCAGCAGGATTATGATATCAGCCTGCTGCAGGTCAACAACCTGAGAGCGGATATCGGCATTATACAGACCAGTATTGCCAAAACAGAAGTGAGGGCCCCCTTCAGCGGGCAACTGGGGTTACGGAATATCAGTATGGGCGCTTATGTATCTCCCGCCTCAGTAATTGCCATTATTAACCAGACCGACCAGTTAAAACTGGATTTTTCCATACCTGAAAAATATACCGGCCAGATCAAAGTGGGACAATCCGTCAGCTTCCGGTTTGAAGGCTCTGATCAGAAACACCCGGCCAGGATCATGGCCCTCGAGTCCAATGTAACCGAAAATACGCGCAGCCTCACGGCCCGCGCCCGGGTGGTTGGCCGCGACAAGGCCCTGTTGCCCGGAGCTTTTGCCAAAGTGGAGCTGAGTTTTGACCCGGATCCCAATTCATTACTGATCCCCACCCAGGCCGTCTTACCACAGGCCAGGGGCAAGAAAGTGGTTTTATACAAAAACGGGCTGGCCGGTTTTACCGACGTGGTTACCGGGGTAAGGGATTCTTCCCGCATACAGATACTGGAAGGATTGAAGAACGGGGATACCGTGGTGATCACCGGATTGCTGAGTGTACGGCCCGATGCCCCGATCCAGGTGGGCAAAATCATTAACAATAAAAAATGAGTCCCTGAAATAACCCGGTATCAATGCCGGGTAAGTGAAGCCGCTCAACGATACAGTTATGAATATTTCAGCATTAAGTTTACGCAGACCGGTCCTGGCCGTGGTGATGAATATCATCATTGTATTGTTTGGGGTGATCGGTTTCAGGTTCCTTGGCGTGCGGGATTACCCGGCCATTGATCCGCCCAATATCAGTGTACGGACCTCCTACCCCGGCGCGAATGCCGATATCATCGAAACACAGATCACCGAGCCCCTGGAGAAAGCCATCAACGGGATCGCGGGCGTAAAAAATATCACATCCAGCAGCAGCAACGGAAGCAGCAATATCAACGTGGAATTTGAGCTGAATGAAGACCTGGAAGCTGCGGCTAATGATGTCCGTGATAAAGTATCACAGGCCCAGCGTTCCCTGCCCTCCGACCTGGATGCGCCACCGGTGGTATCCAAGGCCGATGCGAGTTCGGATCCCATCCTGTCCATGACCCTGCAAAGCAATACCCGCAACCAGCTGCAGATGACCGAGTATGCCAACAATGTGCTGGTGGAAAGATTACAGACGATCCCCGGGGTGAGCGGTATCCAGATCTGGGGGGAAAAACGATATGCGATGCGAATCTGGATCGACCCCGCCAAACTGATCGCGTATAATGTTACAGCCGGCGATGTGCAGTCCGCCCTGTTAAAAGAGAATGTGGAGCTGCCTTCCGGCAAGATATCCGGTAATGCCACTGAACTGACCGTAAGAACATTCGGGCGGCTGAATACAGAAGAAGAATTCAATAACCTGATCGTAAAGAATGTAAACGGTACCGATATCCGGCTAAAGGATATCGGTGAAACCGTACTGGGTCCCGAGAATGAAGAAACCGTATTAAAAGGCAATGGTACCCCGATGATCGCCCTGGCCGTGATCCCCCAGCCGGGTTCCAATTATGTGGCGATATCCGATGAATTTTATAAACGCCTTGACCAGATCAAAAAAGATGTACCCGGTGATGTAAAGATCAATATCGCCATGGACCAGACCCGGTTCATCAAAAAATCCATACTCGAAGTACAGGAGACCCTGATGATTTCATTCCTGCTGGTGGTGATGATCATTTATGCTTTCTTCCGCGACTGGATCATCGCCCTGCGTCCGTTGATCGATATCCCGGTATCGCTGATCGGCGCTTTCTTTATCATGTACCTGATGGGATTCACCATCAATGTACTGTCCCTGCTCGCCATCGTACTGGCTACCGGTCTCGTGGTGGATGACGGGATCGTGGTTACGGAAAATATCTATAAACGGATCGAACGGGGCATGAATAAATACCAGGCGGCCCTGGAAGGATCCAAAGAAATTTATTTTGCGGTCATCGCCACATCCATCACCCTGGCCGTGGTCTTCCTGCCGATCATTTTTTTACAGGGATTTGTCGGGAGATTGTTCCGTGAATTCGGCATCGTCGTGGCCGGTGCGGTCCTGATCTCCGCCTTCGTATCCCTGACACTGACACCGGTACTGAATGTGAAACTCACCCGGAGGGACCTGACCAGGCATCCCTGGTTCTATACCAGGACAGAGCCTTTCTTCCGCTGGATGGAAAACAGTTATCATGCGGCACTGCAGCGCTTCATGTCGTTCCGCTGGATGGCTTTTATCCTGGTGGCGCTTTGTATCGGGGCAATCATCTTTATCGGCCGCAACCTGCAATCCGAGCTGGCCCCGATGGAGGACCGGAGCCAGTTCCGCTTACAATTAACCGCCCCGGAAGGTACTTCTTTCGATGCCATGGATAAATATGTAAACCGGCTGACCAACCTGATGCTCGATTCTTTGCCGGAAAAGGACATGGTACTGAGCGTAACCTCCCCTGGCTTCACCGGTTCAGGTAATGCGAATACCGGTTTTGTACGGGTTACCCTTGTTCCACCGGATGAACGGGTACGCACGCAGGGGGATATTGTAAAAATGGTAAACAAAAACATGCCGCGTTTCAATGAAGGCCGGGCCTTTGCCATCGAAGAACAAACCATTTCGGTAAATCGCCGGGGCGGACAACCCGTGGCCTTTGTGATCCAGCATAATAATTTTGACAAACTCACGAAAATACTTCCCAAATTCCTCGAAGAAGCCCGCCAAAGCAAGATCCTGCAGAATGCGGATGTGGACCTGAAATTCAACAAACCTGAATTAAGGGTGGAGATCGACCGCCTGAAAGCCGCGCAATTAGGGGTTTCGGTCAATGATATCTCCCAAACCCTGCAACTGGCCTACAGTAACCGGCGCCTGGGCTATTTTACCAAAGATGGCAAGCAATACCAGGTAATGGGACAGGTGGCCCGCAATGACCGTGATGAACCCAATGACCTGAAGAACCTTTTTGTACGCAATAACCGGAATGAACTGATCAGCCTTGACAACCTGGTATCCGTGAATGAATCCAATACCCCGCCCACCATTTATCACTTCAACCGGTATAAATCGGCCACTATCTCCGCCAATGTACAGCCCGGGTTTACGATCGGTGACGGAATTGAAGAAATGGATAAGATCGCGAATAAATTACTCGACGAGACATTTGCCACTTCTCTCTCGGGTTCCTCCCGTGATTTTAAAGAGAGCAGCAGCAATACCAGTTTTGCCTTTATCCTGGCCCTGGTGCTGATCTTCCTGATCCTGGCCGCGCAGTTTGAAAGCTTTATTGACCCGCTGATCATCATGTTCACCGTGCCGCTGGCCATCGCGGGAGCGGTAATTTCTTTAAGCCTCTTTGGCCATACCCTCAATATCTTTTCGCAGATCGGAATGATCATGCTGATCGGGCTGGTCACCAAGAACGGGATCCTGATCGTGGAGTTTGCCAACCAGAACCGGCTTAAGGGCATGAAGAAAACGGAAGCGGTGGTTTACGCCGCCACCCAGCGTCTTCGCCCGATCCTGATGACCAGTATGGCCATGTCGCTTGGCGCCTTGCCACTCGCCCTTTCATTGGGCGCTGCCGCCACCAGCCGCATTCCCCTCGGAGTGGTGATCGTGGGAGGTATCCTGTTCTCGCTTATACTCACGTTATTTGTGATCCCGGCCATGTATTCTTTCTTCTCTTCCGCCCACCGCAGGAGTGAAGTGGAAAAATTTATTCATCCTGTCCCGGAACCGGTACCGGGCCAGGCATAATTGGTATGACAGCTATGAAATGTTACGCACTTCCCCTTCTATTACTGATCAGCTTTTCAGCAACAGCGCAACGATTGCTTCCGCTGGAAGAAGCCATCGCCACCGCGCTCAGGAATAACTATGATATACAATTATCAAAGAATGATTCGGTGCTGGCGCAACTGAACAATTCCTACCGGAATGCCGCCCTCTTCCCGACGCTGAATGCCAATACCGGGATCACGTTCAACAACAACGACCAGTTGCAAAAATTTTCGGATGGTACCACCCGCGAACGGAAAGGCGTTAAATCATCCAATCTCGTGGCCTCCGTTTCGCTGAACTGGACCCTGTTCGACGGAATGAAAATGTTTGCCACGCGGGATAAAGTCGCGGAGTTTGTCAGGCTCGGGGAACTGGGAATCAAAAACCAGGTGGTGAATACGGTCGCTGATGTGATCAATACCTATTACAATATCGTCCGCCTGAAACAACAGGTAAAAGCCATTGACGAGCAAATCTCCATCAATGAAGAACGGGTAAAACTGGCCGGTTACAAACTGGACATCGGTGTCGGTACCAGGCCGGACCTGCTGCAAAGCAAGGTGGACCTGAATGCGCAGAAGGCCCTGAAGCTGGAACAAATAAATGCAATTGACCAGCAAAAAGAAATACTCAACCAGCTGATCACCGGCACGGTATCAAACGGAAACAGCAACCCGTCCGCATTCTATGAAGTCAGTGATTCCATCCCGATCAACACCGGGCTTAGTTTGGGAGAGGTACAGGAAGGCCTGGAATCCACCAACCCACTGCTGCTCATGGCCAAAAAAAATATGGAGATCGCCCGGCTGACCCTGAAAGAAAGAAGGGCCGAACGGTTTCCTACGGTGGCTTTTGCTTCCAATTACAACTTCAGCAAGTCGGACAACAAAGCCGTGGTCAATCCTTTTCAGCCGTTATTCAGCCGTAACACCGGGTTTAATTATGGCTTTACGGCGAGTATTCCCCTCTTCAACCGCTATAATGTACAGCGACAGATCCGGCTGGCCCAACTCGATATCAGCTACCAGCAACTGAATTATGACAACCAGAAATCCCTGATCGGTCTCAGTGTGGTGAATGCTTATAAGGATTATGAACAGCAGAAAAAAGCCCTGGCGCTGGAAGAGGACAATATCAAACTGGCCCGGGAAAATGTGAATATCGTATTGCAGGTGTACAAACTTAATTCCACCACCCTGATCCAGTTAAAAGAAGCCCAGCTGAGTTTACAACAGGCCTATAACCGTCTCATCGCGGCCCGTTACAATGCCAAGCTGGCGGAAACCGAGCTGATGAGGTTGAAGGGAGAGTTGGTAAAATAGTTTGTAGTTAGTAGTTTGTGGTTTGTAGTTATCCACCAAAGGGGACGGGAGAAAAAGATATGGTTTGATTCCCTATGTTTGGGAAAACCTTATACTATGCCTACCATTCAGAAATTTGAGGATTTACAAATCTGGCAAAAAGCCAGGCAATTAAGCCGCAAAGTTTACCCGCTGACATTCCGGGAACCAATTTCTTCAGACTACAGGATCAGGGACCAGATACGGGGAAGTTGTGGTTCTATTATGGATAATATTGCTGAGGGATTTGAACGGGAGGAAATAACGAATTTAAGAATTCACGGAGTATTGCAAAAGGAGAAACCGGTGAGTTGAAATCACAGTTATACAGGTGCATGGACAATAAATATATCACTGCTGAAGATTTCAGGGAAATGTATAGCTTAGCAGACGAATTGACCCGTATGATCACGGGTTTTATGAACTACCTGATCAGAGCAACCAAAAAATGACAGAAATTTAATAAAAGGTCAAAGAATGAGTGAACCACAAACTACAAACCACAAACTACAAACTCCGGTTATAGGAATTATAATGGGCAGCGACAGTGACCTCCATGTTATGCAGGCCGCGTCAGACATACTGAAACAGTTTGGCATTCCGCATGAAGTAACCGTGGTTTCGGCCCATCGTACCCCGCACCGTATGATCGGGTATGCGGAAAAAGCCCGGGAGCGCGGGTTGAAAGTGATCATTGCAGGGGCCGGCGGTGCTGCTCATTTACCCGGTATGGTGGCATCCGTGACCACCCTTCCCGTTATTGGCGTACCGATCAAATCCTCCAATTCCATTGACGGATGGGATTCTGTTTTATCCATTCTCCAGATGCCCAATGGGGTACCTGTCGGCACCGTTGCGCTGAATGCCGCCAAGAACGCCGGGATCCTCGCCGCGGAAATACTTGGCACTTTTGATGAAGAGATCGCCCTGAAAATTGCGGCTTACAAAGCCACTATGAATAATGAAGTGATCGAGAAAGTGGAAAAACTCAAACAGGAAGGCTGGGAAAATAAATTTGATTAGGATTCCTGCAGGATGACAAATTCCTGTTCCAGTGTTAAGGATTCTTTATAAAGTTTTTGCAGGAAGGCAGGCCCCCACTTCGCATAATAATAGCTGATATTGTCGGTGCGTTCCTGCAGGCCATTGCCGGGAAACAGGTGTTTCCTCACCGATTGTATCTGCCGCTGCTGATCCCCGAATTTTCTTTTCTCCGCCCGCAGCATTTTCTTTTCCAGTTCCTGCAACCGGTACACGGTTTTTAATTTGAGTGCTTCCACATGCTTTTCCAGGGAACGATCCACGGCCGCCGCCTGTTTTTTAAATGAATCATATAATAGCTCCAGTTCAGCCAGTGCCCCGTTCAGGCTGGTCTTGCCCGGGCTCTCTTTTTCCACCAGCCTGTGCAGGAGTTCCTCTTCGTTATGGAAAAAATCTTCGATCGTGTATTCCAGTTTCCGGATG
>JBBIGW010000066.1:0-18013 GCA_037447355.1 Bacteroidia bacterium
CCGTTGCTGAAGCGTAAGCCCATTTTACCCTTTTTGAATTTTGTGGAAAAAAAATTTGGGTAGTATAAAATAATTGTTATTTTTACTATCGTTAACCCATTTTACTAAACATTAAATTCAAAAAAATGGCTACTAAGAAAAAAGCTGCTAAGAAAGCTGCTCCCAAGAAAAAAGCTGCTAAGAAAGCTGCTAAGAAAAAGAAATAAGTTTTATTGTTTCTTAAAAAGAAATAGGAAGTCCTTCGAAATTCGAAGGACTTTTTTTTGCCCCTGCTGGTTGAGAGCAGCGAGCTATGAGCAGCGAGTAGCGAGCCACGAGCTGCGGACTATGGACTGTGGACTAAAAAAACCCCGGAAGCACTAAATTCGCTTCATGGATAATGCCGCAATTGCCGATAATTTCTCCCTGCTCGCCAAACTCATGGATATCCATGGCGAAAACTCCTTTAAGTCAAAAACCTACTCAGTGGCGGCTTTCAATATTGAAAAACTGCCCGTGTCACTGAAGGATGCTCCAAGGGAAAAGCTTTTTGGTATTAAGGGAATTGGTGAAAGTGTGGGCCGGAAAGTGACTGAGATGCTGGATACGGGGCGCCTTGCAGCGCTTGACGAGATCATTGCCAATACACCGCCCGGGGTGATCGAAATGCTGAACATTAAAGGCATTGGTCCCAAAAAGATCCACACGATCTGGAAGGAAATGGGCATTGAATCAGTCGGCGAACTGCTTTATGCCTGTAACGAAAACCGGCTGACACTTTTCAAAGGTTTTGGTGAAAAGACACAGAAAAACGTACAGGAGTCCATTGAATTCTATTTTCAGCACCAGGGCCATTTTTTATACGCTCAGCTCGAAGAAGTGTTTCCGCAGATTGACAACTACCTGAAGAAAATATTCTCCCCGGAAAAGGTACAGGTGACCGGCAGGTACCGGAGACAGGAACTCACTCTTGATGAACTGGAATTCGTACTACTCGAATCAAACGAAATAATCAAACCAAAATTCCAGACAGCACAACCACCAGAATTACTTGAAGAAAGCCTGGGACATCTTTTATTTAAATTAAGAAACGGGTTGAAGCTCCGGCTATATACCGGCGGGAAAAGCATGGCGGGGGAAATATTCAAAACAACGGGAAGTACAACATTCCTGTCATCATTTGAGAACGCATTTCCGGCAATCAACTATACTGAAGCGGGTAATGCGGAGGAAGCTATTTTCGAACAGGCGGGCATTCCCTTTATTCTCCCCTGCCTGCGGGAAACAGCAGCTATAACCGGTCTTGCTCAAAAAAATATGCTCCCTTCCCTGATCCAGCCAGGGGATATCCGTTCCATTATCCATTGTCACAGTAACTGGAGTGATGGCAGCAATACCATTGAGGAAATGGCGAAGGAATGTATCCGGAGAGGACTGGAATACCTGGTCATCTCCGACCACTCCCAAACCGCTTTCTATGCCAACGGGCTCAAAGAGGACCGGATCCGGGAACAGCACCGCTATGTGGATGAACTGAATAAGCAACTGGCCCCGTTTAAAATATTTAAAAGTATTGAAAGCGATATCCTGAATGACGGCAGTCTTGATTACCCCGACTCCGTTCTCAAAAGTTTTGACCTCGTGATCGCTTCGGTACACAGTAACCTGGGCATGAACGAGGAAAAAGCAACGGCCCGGCTGCTCAAAGCCATTGAAAACCCTCATACCCGCATCCTCGGGCATATGACCGGAAGGCTTTTACTCAGCCGCAACGGCTACCCGGTTGACCATAAAAAAATCATTGAAGCCTGTGCCGCCAACCAGGTAGTGATCGAACTGAATGCACACCCGCGGCGCCTCGATATTGACTGGAAATGGATCGGGTATGCCCTGGAGAAAAAAGTGCTGCTTTCTATTAATCCCGATGCCCATACCCTCGAAGGGTTTGACGATGTTAAATACGGGGTGCTGGCCGCGCAGAAAGGAGGACTGACCAAAGAAAACAACCTGAGCAGTTACAGCCTGGCCGAATTTGAAGCTTTTCTTTATAAAAAGAGCCGGGTTTGACAGCTGCTGAAATTGTCTCCGCCGGATATGCTTAATTTCAATACATGAAACGTAAAACCTTCCCGGTCCTGCTGGGCCTCGCCATTGTACTTTTTTCCTGCAACAACAAACAGAAAGCCGACCTCCTTGTATATAATGCCACTATCTATACGGTTGACTCCTCCTTTACAACGGCCGAAGCCATGGTGATCAAAGACGGGAAGATCCTGGCCCTCGGTAAAACAAACGAACTGGAAAAAGAATTTGCAGTTAGGGAGAAATTGGATGCGGGGGGAAAATTCATCTTCCCCGGTTTCATAGATGCCCACGCCCATTTTGTGGGTTACGGATTAAGCCTTCAGACCGTGGATCTCATGGGTACAAAAAGCTGGGAAGAATGCGTTGAAAGGGTGAAGGCTTTTGCCCATGAGAATAAGGAAGGCTGGATCACCGGGCGGGGCTGGGACCAGAATGACTGGGAGATGAAAGCGTTTCCCAACAATGAAGCACTGGATTCCTTATTCCCGGACCGGCCGGTATTGCTCAAACGGATCGACGGCCATGCCGCTATTGCCAACCAGAAAGCGCTGGAACTGGCCGGGATAAAAGCCGGGGACACCTTATCCGGCGGGGAAATCGAAGAAATGGAAGGTTCACTCACAGGTGTGTTAATTGATAACGCGGTTGACCTGGTTAGTCTAAATATCCCGGAAATCAGCCCGGCACAATTTAAAAAGGCCCTGCAGGCAGCCCAGCAAAATTGCTTTGCCATGGGCCTGACCACCATTGATGATTGCGGGCTCAGTTATTCTTCCGTCGATCAGATCAAGGTACTCCAGGCAACCGGTGATCTGAAAATGCGTTTATACGTAATGCTGAGTGATGAAAAAGCCAATTATGAATATGCCCTGAAATACGGCCAGATCAAAACAGACCGGTTACATGTCAGGAGTTTTAAAGTGTATGGCGACGGGGCACTGGGTTCAAGAGGTGCCTGCCTCCTGCAGCCTTACGGTGATAAACCCGGGCACTTTGGTTTTTTACTTAGTCAGCCAGCGCATTTCGACTCGGTAGCCAGTTGGCTCAGTGAAAAAGGCTGGCAACTATGCACCCATGCTATTGGTGACAGTGGCAACCGGATCATCTTAAATACGTATGGCAAATACCTGAAAGGAAAAAATGACCTGCGCTGGCGGATCGAACATGCCCAGGTGATCAACCAAAATGATTTTGCCTTATTTGGCCGGTACTCCGTCATTCCTTCTGTACAACCCACCCATGCGACCAGCGATATGTACTGGGCCGGTGACCGTCTTGGGGAAAAAAGGATCGTGGGAGCTTATGCGTACAAACAATTGCTGCTGCAAAACGGCTGGCTCCCCCTGGGAACTGATTTTCCCGTGGAAGATATCTCTGCTTTCAAAACTTTTTATGCAGCCGTTGTAAGAAAGGATGCCAAAGGCTGGCCGGCAAATGGGTTCCAGCCGGAAAACGCCTTATCCAGGCAGGACGCAGTACGCGGTATGACTATTTGGGCAGCCCGCTCCAATTTTGAAGAAACGGAAAAAGGCAGCCTGGAAAAAGGTAAGCTGGCTGATTTCGTGATACTCGATGCCGACCTGATGAAAGAAGCACCGGAAAAATTGTTATCGGTGAAAGTGCTGAAAACTTACCTGGGCGGGGAAAAAGTGTATGAGGTGAAGTAGTTTGATGTGATTTTACCTGCCTGCCTGCTTCACGGAGAAGCGGGCAGGCAGGTAGGAACATAGTAAGCACATTGAGGATAGCAGGATTTTTAGAAGGTCTATGTGTAAGCCGAAGGCTTCTATGTTGTCCTCATTGACAATTCCCGCTTTGAGCTGGCAAAAAAAAAGACGCTCCCGCTTTCGTATTGTAAATTCCCTGCAGTGGCAAAAAAAAATCCGCGGAGCGGCATAAAAAACACCCGTTCGTTCAGCCCCCCAATCCATGAATCCACATCTGTTGAGATCCTGCAACCGGCCCTTCCGCCAAAAACTCGTAAATTTGCAGCATGAGCTGGACCGAAAAAAGGATTGTAAAAATTGCAATCCTCGATCTCTATGAAGGCGCCGCTAACCAGGGCATGCGTTGTATCCGTAACATCCTCATTGAATGGGCTGAAACGAATGACCTGCTCCTGTATGCAAAGGAATACGATGTCCGTTTAAAGAATGAACTCCCCGATACATCCTACGACATTTATATTTCCAGCGGGGGACCCGGCGACCCGCTGACCAGCCGCTATGAGGACTGGGATATTGCCTGGTGCCGCTGGCTGGACAGGATGGAACGCTGGAACAATAACCCTTCCAATACTGTTAAGAAACCTGTTTTTTTCATCTGTCATTCTTTTCAGCTGGCCAGCCGCTACTTTAATGTGGGTGTGGTATGCAAAAGGAAGTCCACTTCCTTTGGTGTTTTCCCGGTTCACATGCTGGAATCCGGAAAGGATGAACCGGTATTTGACGGGTTAAAGGATCCGTTTTATGCCGTGGACAGCCGCGATTTCCAGGTGATCCATCCCCATCATGATCTGCTGAATGAAATCGGCGCATCGATTCTTTGTATTGAGAAAAGCCGCCCCCATGTGCCCTATGAACGGGCCATCATGGCCATGCGCTTCAATGAATATATGGTCGGCACCCAGTTTCATCCCGAAGCAGATGCACCCGGGATGAGCATGTACCTGCAACGGGAAGACAAAAGAAAGACGGTGATCGAGAACCATGGTGAAGCCAAGCTGCAGAGCATGCTGGAGCACCTCGAAGATCCCGACAAGATCGTCTGGACCTATGCGCATATTCTTCCCAATTTCCTGAACCATTCCATTCGCATGTTGCTGGAAGTACCTGCGTAAAAAGCCCCCGGATTTTTTGCGCCCCCGGAGGCAATGCTTAACTTCCCTGAGTAAAACAAATACTATGGTGCCAGCCATCCGCCAGGCGTATAATTCAGCATTCACCCCGGAAAAATATGCAGGGTTTTTAAACGACCTGCACCAGGCCTATCCCGGCCAGGTGGATTTCCGGGTGGCTGAAACACCCGTCTTTGTACCAAAGAATTTTACGACCCAAATGATCGATGCCTGTGAGAATATCGTGGACATCATTGCGGACCCACAGTTCAAATCGCTGACCCGGAACGCCATCCCGGCAGGGCTGCAGGTCCCGGGCGAAAATAAATATTCCCATTTTCTTGCTTTTGACTTTGGCATTTGTATTAATGATGCCGGTGCATACGAGCCCCAGCTGATTGAAATGCAGGGATTCCCTACCCTGTTCGGCTATGAAGTATTACTGGATGATGTTTTCCGCCGGCATTTCCCGGTGCCTGACGGATTCAGCAGTTACCTGGGCGGGCATACAAGGGAATCTTACCTGCAGTTGCTGAAAGAGATTATTACGGGAACCCATCCTCCTGAAAATGTTATCCTGCTGGAGATCTTCCCCCGGCAGCAAAAAACAAGGATCGATTTTTACTGTACCGAGACCTATACAGGGGTCAGAATGGTCTGCCTGACCGAACTGATCAAAGAAGGAAAGAAATTATATTACCTCAACGGGAGCCGGAAGACCGAAGTTAAACGGATCTATAACCGGGTGATCTTTGATGACCTGCAGCAACAAACACCCGAAGTACAGGAGAAAGGGAAAATTTTCTTTGAAGAGCTGGACGTGGAATGGTGCCCGCACCCCAACTGGTTTTACCGCATCAGCAAATATACCCTGCCCCTGATCCGGCACCCCTTCGTGCCCCCCACTTTCTTCCTGAATGAATTGCGGCAGATTCCGGCCGACCTGGAAAACTATGTGCTGAAGCCGCTGTTCTCCTTTGCCGGGCAGGGGGTGATCATTGATCTCACAAAAGCAGACATTGAAAAAGTAAAAGATCCCGGGAACTGGATCCTGCAGCGAAAAGTAAAATACGCAGACGTGATCCGGACACCCGATATCCCGGCCAAGGCGGAAATACGGATCTTTTATTTCTGGAAAGATGGTGCAGCAAGACCGGTGCCCGTCAATAACCTGGCCAGGCTAAGCAAAGGAAAGATGGTGGGCGTACGGTATAATAAAGACAAAGCATGGGTGGGGGGCAGCTTTTGCTTATTTGCGCCCTGAATTACCTGCCCGCCGGACTTGCCTGGCGATGCAGGCAGGAGAACCTAACACGCTGACTAAAGTAAACTCGTCATTAATATGCAGCAGATCAAGGATTGCAAACCCAGGGAACTGGCGCCGGGTCTCTCCGGATATTATGCCCACGGCACGAATATGACATTTGGCCTGGTGGAAATTAAAAAAGGAAGTGATCTGCCGGAACACCAGCACCCGCATGAACAGATCACCTATATACTGGAAGGACAACTGGACATGACCATCGGCGGGGAACACTGCCGGCTTACCGCGGGTATGTACTATGTGATTCCGGCTCATGTTCTTCATGGCGCGAAGGCGATTACCGATTGCAAAGTGATCGATGTATTTAACCCGGTAAGGGAGGACTATAAATAACTGTTTTTGAACAACCCCGGCCAGCCCTGATTTATAAAAACACTATGGACAAAGCACGAACCACTCTTCTCCGCCTGACAGCACAGCTATCGGTCCTGCTGGTCCTTTATTTCATTTGCCGGCTTATTTTCATTTTTTACAACCGGGCAGCATTTAATTTTCATTCCCTTTCCGAGATACTGCTCGTCTGTTTTTACGGGCTGCGGTTTGATTTGTCGGCTATCTTTTTTACCAATTCAATTTTTATTGCAGGAACGCTGTTTCCCGCACCCTTTACCCTCAACCGTTATTACCAGTCGTTTCTCAACTATCTTTTTATCCTGCTAAACGGCTTCTTCCTGCTGCTCAATTTTATTGACACAGCCTATTACCCGTTTATTACAAAACGTATGCAGTTTGACGCGTTCCGGTTCGTAAACGGTGAAAAGGGAAATGATTTCTATAAATTGCTGCCGACGTTCCTGCTTGAATACTGGCATTTATGGATTACCTGCCTGCTGCTGCTGTTCCTTCTGTATAAAGCCTATAAACGGACCGCCGCCATCCGTCAACCCGTGGCGCCCTCCCTGAAAAACTACCTGTATTCATCACTGAATTTCCTGGTGGTTACCGGTTTATCTGTAATTGCCATCCGGGGCGGATTGCAGCTTAAGCCGCTCAGCATTATCCATGCTTCCGAAATGGTTGAATCCAAACACATAGCGGCTGTTCTCAATACCCCGTTTTCCGTTCTTTATACCGTTAAAAAGAAAAACCTGGCCCCTGTTTCCTATTACCCGGAAAAGGAAATAACAGCCTGCTATAACGGCACACACAACCCCCTGATCAAAGACCCGTTCAACAGGCAGAATGTGGTGATCCTCATTGTCGAAAGCCTGTCCAGAAATTACCTGGGCTATTTCAACAGCAAAGCCAAAACCCCTTTTCTCGACTCCGTTTTTTCACAGGGACTGGTTTTCCCAAACGGGTTTGCCAATGCCAAAGAATCGATACAAGGGATCCCTGCCATTCTTTCTTCCATACCTTCCTGGCAGGATGATCCCTTCATTTTTTCCCCTTACTCCGCCAACTCGATCACCTCCTTCGCAACCGTTTTAAAAAAGAAAGGTTACCAAACCTCTTTTTTCCACGGGGGCAGCAATGGTACTATGGGTTTTGATTCCTACTGCAAACTGGCCGGCTTTGATCAGTATTTTGGGAGAGACGAATATAATAATGAGGCAGACTATGACGGGGACTGGGGAATCTGGGATGAACCCTTCTTACAGTTTATGGCCGGGAAACTAACCGAAATGCCAAAGCCGTTCTTTTCGGCGGTGTTTACATTAAACACACACCATCCTTACCGCGTACCGGATAAATATAAAGACCGGTTTGACCAGGACGGGCGCTCTATAGTAAGTTGTGTTCAGTATGCAGACCTGGCCATTGCCCGTTTTTTTGAAGCAGCGAAAAAAACGGACTGGTACAATAATACCCTTTTCATCATAACGGCCGATCATGCCGACCAGAATACAGGGAATGAGCAGGTGACCGCCCTTGATCATTACCGTATACCGATCGCATTCTATAAACCGGACGGTTCATTAAAAGGGGTCCGCAATACCATTGCCAGCCAGATTGATATCCTGCCCAGCACGCTGCACCTGTTAAACTACCCGGATCCGTATTTTTCACTGGGAAATGATCTTTTCGGCGCTACCTGCCGTGATTTTTCCGTCAGTTACAGCAGCGGCATTTACCAGTATATTGATTCCAGCTATTGTTACCAGTTCAACGGGCAAAACGGGATCGGGCTGTTTAACTGGCAGGCCGACAGTTCATTCAGCAAGAACCTTCTCTCAGCGCAATCAACTCCCGGTATCGCTTACCAGCAGGAAGAAAATCTGAAAAAAATGATCCAGTCCTTTACGACCTCGATGATCGGGAATAAAATGAAATTCTGATATGCCTGTTCTGCGACGGGGCGTTTTTTGAATTGCCTACTCTTTAAAATTCTTCTTCAGCTCCATCAGTTTTGCCTGGAAGGGATTCAGGGGCTGTGGTTTCCCTGGTTTTCCGGCCTCCCGGCTGGCAGATTTTCCGGCCTCCCGGCTTCCAGGCTTTCCAGCTTCCCGGCTTCCCGACTGTCCATCTTTCAAAGACAATGCAATTCTTTTCCTCGCCGTATCAACCTCCAGGACCGTTGTCATTACTTTCTGCCCCAGCTTTACTGCTTCATTGGGATCGCTGATATAGCGGTTGGACAGATGTGAAATATGCACGAGGCCATCCTGCTTCACTCCCACATCCACAAAGGCCCCGAAATTGGTTATATTGGTAATGATACCCGGTAGTTTCATCCCCGGCTTCAGGTCTTCCATCGTGCTTACGCCTTCAGCAAACCGGAATTCTTCAATGGGTGAACGGGGATCCCGCCCCGGCTTCTCGAGTTCCTTGAGAATATCTTCGATTGTAAACTGGCCAATGGTTTCTGTTACAAATTCTTTGACCCGGATCTGTTTCCGTACTTCCGGGTTTTTGATCAGTTCCGGCACCGTACTGTTTACTTTGGCAGCCATGGCTTCCACCACATGATAGCTTTCGGGGTGTACCGCTGAATTATCCAGCGGGTTGGCCGCATTGACGACACGTAAGAAGCCGGCGCATTGTTCAAAAGCCTTGGGCCCCAGCATGGAAACTTTTTTTAATTCTTCGCGGCTTTTGAATCCACCGTTTTTCGTACGGTACTCCACAACGTTCCTCGCCACCGTGGAGCTCAACCCGGAAACATACATCAGCAAATGCTTGCTGGCCGTGTTTACATCCACGCCCACAAAGTTCACACAGCTTTCCACCACCTGGTCCAGGGCCTCTTTCAGGCGGTTTTGATTTACATCGTGCTGGTATTGTCCCACCCCGATACTTTTCGCATCAATCTTTACCAGTTCACTCAGGGGATCCAGCAACCGTCGCCCGATACTGATCGCACCACGGACGGTTACATCTTCATCCGGGAATTCCTCCCGGGCCACATCACTCGCCGAATAAATAGAAGCCCCGCTCTCGTTCACCATGAAAACGGAAACCGGTTTGCCGAAATCAATGCTGCGTACCAGTTGTTCGGTTTCCTTACTGGCTGTTCCGTTACCATATCCAATCGCTTCAATATCGTACCGGGCCACCAGTTCTTTTATCGTTTGTATGGCGCCATTCCAGTCGTTCTGCGGCGCATGCGGGAAAATAGTAACATACTTTAAAAAAGTTCCCTGCTCATCCAGGCAAACCAGTTTACAACCCGTCCGGAACCCGGGATCCAGCGCCATGATTCTTTTATGTCCCAACGGGGAAGCCAGTAACAACTGGCGGAGATTCTCCGCGAATACCCGGATGGCTTCCTCATCGGCCCTTGTCTTACTGGCCATCCGGAACTCGGTCTCAATAGACGGCTGCAATAACCGGTTAAACGCATCTTCTATCGCCAGTTCCACCTGCTTTGCCGCCAAACCCGGGGCTTTCAGCAATACCCGTTTTAATTCAGCATGCGCGGTTTCTTTCTCGATATGGATGGTCATGATCAGGAACCCTTCTTTCTCTCCCCGGCGGATGGCCAGAATACGATGCGAAGGGCTTTGCGACAGGGGTTCTTTAAATTCAAAATAGTCCCGGTACTTCTGGGCACCGGCGTCTTCTTTCTTTGTGGTGAGTACCCTGGAGGAAAGCAGGGCTTCTTCCGTAAATAATTTTCGTACAATATTTCTCGCCTGCTCATTCTCTGCGATCCATTCGGCCATGATATCCCGCGCTCCCTGCAGGGCCTCCACCGTATCTTTTACCTGTTCGTTTATATACTTTGCGGCTTCCGCATCCGGGTTTTCAGCTCCCTGTGCAAACAACAGCTGAGCCAGGGGCTCCAGTCCTTTTTCAATGGCCACGGAGGCCTTTGTTTTCCGCTTGGGTTTATAAGGCAGGTAAATATCTTCCAGTTCAGTGGCATTGATACAATCCTCAATTCTTTTCTTCAGCTCCGGGGACAGCTTACCGGCTTCCTCAATGGTCTTCAGCACGGTCTCTTTCCGCTTTTCCAGCTCAGTAAAATATTTAACCTGCTCAATTACATTGGCGATCGCCACTTCATCCAGGTTGCCGGTCGCTTCTTTCCGGTAGCGGGCGATAAACGGGATGGTGGATCCCTCATTGTGCAGTTCATAAATGCTGCTGATCTGTTTCAGGGTGAGGTTCAGGGTGGCAGCGATCTGCTGCGAATATTTCAGCTCCATAGGTATTCTTGTTGGGGGAGCAAATCTAACGGACCCGGGAGAAGAAAAAAATTTGTTTTTACCCACATTTTCTGATAAAAGAAATGGCCGGGAAGGCGGTAAGACGGGAAATTAATCCCCGCATTTCTTACCCGCCACCCGGCCATTCCGGCTTATTGAAAAATAAGGCCCGGCATCGTGCACTTATTCTTCAGCGGTGTTTTTCATTTTGGACAATACGGCGTATGCATTTTTAATGACCAGGTTTTTCTTATCAAACCCAGCTGCCTTACTGCTGACTTCGGTCCGGCCGTTTTCCTTCACGCCTGTTTCCACTTCAAACATCCGGAATTCGTTCTTACCAGTGACCTCGTACATATATTGTTTGTTCTCAAAACGCACTACAGCGTCTTCCGGCACAGTCAGCACATCCGTACTGTTCACATGGATCGTGGCAGTCAGGAACATACCCGGCAATAAATTGACCGGCTTTGTTTCAAAATGACAATGCACCAGGGCGCTCCGGTTCTCATCGACATTCCGGGTTACCAGGATCACTTCGCAATCATAGGTGGCACCGGCATTATCGACAAAAGAAACTTTTACCTTTTGCCCGATATTCACTTTCGTGATATCCTTTTCAAATACCGTGAGGGCCGCATGCATATCATCGGGATTGATCAGCTCAAACAGGACATCCGTAGCAGTTACATATTTCCCGATATTCACATTGACCTTTGAAACAAACCCGTTAATCGGCGAATGGACCGTCACACTCCGTGAAATGGAATTTTCGGTCAGGCGGGCGGGGTGAATACCGATCAGCTGCAGTTTTTCACTGTACCCCTTCAGCAATGCTTTTTGCGCCATATAGTCGGACGTGGCCTGCTGGTATGTTTTATCCGCATTTACCTTGTTCTCATTCAGCAGTCGTTGCCGCTCATATTCCTGCTGCAGATAAACCAGCCTGGCCTGGGTTACCAGGTAATCCTGCTGCAGTTGTACCAGCGACTGGTCCTCGATCACGGCAATTACTTCTCCCCGGCTGACATGCATACCGGGCATCAGTTTGGTGGAACGCAGGTAGCCGCCCATCGGGAAGCTTACCGATACGATATTCTGAGGTGGCACTTCCACCAGGCCGTTTACTTTCAGTATACTGCTGATATGCTGTCTAGTGGCCGTACCCGTCTCAATACCTGCATTGGTGACCTGTGCTTCGGTCATCATTACTTTATCGGCGGTTTTTGTTTCCTTTTCAGCGGTTACGTTTTGCTTTTTGGAAGAACAGGCTGCCAGGAACAGCAGCGCCGCTATATATATCTTATATGTTGACATAAATATTATTTTCCGGTTAAATATTCAATTTCTGTATAGATCATATTCAATTTCTGCGAAGCATCCAGCCCGGCGAGCCGAATGGCAACAGCCTGGTTCATCAGGGTCGTCCACTCCAGGTAACTGATCTGCCCCTTCTCGTAATTCTGCACCGCGTGACTGATGATCAGTTCCGATTGTGCCAGCCCCTGCCTGCCGTAGTAATTTACCTGCAGTTGCTGCTTACCGAGTTCCTCCGTAAGCTGTAGCAGCTGGTTTTTCAGTTGCTGATCCGTTGCCTGCAGGTTCAGTTGCGCCGCTTCTTCGTTCAGCCGGCCCGCTTTTACTTTATTGCGGGCGGCCCTGGTGAAAACAGGGATACCCAGGGAGATACTTACCATACCGAACCGCTTACCGGGACCATAATACTTTTGGGTGATCCCATCCGGTGACTGGTAACCAACAATGGACATATTCGAATAGCCGGCTGCCAGATCGGGTACGAGCCTGTTTTTTTCCAGCGTGGTTTGTGCCATGGCCATCCGGACCTGTTCTTCCCGGAACTTTACCAAGGGGTGACCGGCAATGGTATTGGTATCGGGTACTGAGAGAGGCCGGATGGATTGTTCACTGAGATCAGGCCATACCCGTTCTTCTGTATTCAGCAACCATTGGAGCTTTTGCTGCGCGATCAGCATATCGCTTTGCAATTGCTGCAACTGGATCTTCAGCTGCTGTACCTGTGCTTCAGCAGTCGTTTTTTCGAGCAGGTTGGTTTCCCCGGCTTCCAGTCGCAATGCGGCTGCCCGCAGCATGCGGCTGAACACCGAATCTATTTTCTGCAGCAGTTGCTGCCTGGATAGCAGATCGGACATATTCCAGTACAGCAGTTTGATCTCCCGGTGCAGTTCCTGTTGTTTCCATTGGACAAAGGCCTGTTGTGTTTTCTCACCGGCTGAATACAACTCCCTTTGGCGTTTGTAAACCACCGGCAGGGAGAAAGACTGGCTCAGTATAAACCGGGTATCCTTGTTGGTACTGTTTATTTTACCATACTCCGCCCCGATCTGTGTTTTAGCCGGATCTGTCACTGCGGCCTGCAGTTGTTTCCAGTAAGCCGTTTCTTTTTGCAGCGCCCGGACCGATATATTCTGCTGATCGGCGAGTTTCAGCATCTCGTCCAGCTTCATTTTTTTCCCTTCCGGCGTTTGGGCCCCGGCCAATGAGCCGAGCGAGAGGAAGAGCAGGAGAATGGCTGCAGCTCTTACTCTTTTCTTCCTGGGCTTTTCTCTTTCCAGCCACATATACAGGACGGGCAATAATACCAGCGTCAGGAAAGTAGCGGTTACCAGCCCCCCGATCACCACTGTGGCCAGGGGTCTTTGTACTTCAGCACCGGCGCCCTGGCTCAATGCCATCGGCAGAAACCCGAGTGATGCCACTGAAGCCGTCATCAATACCGGGCGCAGCCGGACTTTTGTTCCTTCCATAATGATAAATTTAAGGTCATGCATACCCTGTTCTTTTAACCGGTTGAATTCCGTGATCAGCACGATCCCGTTCAGTACCGCCACCCCGAAGAGGGCAATAAAGCCCACTCCTGCAGAGATACTGAAGGGCATTCCTCTCAGCCACAATGCCAGCACCCCGCCGATAGCGGAAAGCGGGATGGCCGAAAAGATCAGCAACCCGTATTTCAGTTTTCCAAAAGCGAAGTAGAGCATAATAAAGATCAGCAACAGCGCAATGGGCAATGCGATGCTCAGCCGTTTCCTTGCTTCCACCAGGTTTTCAAACTGCCCGCCATAGGTTATATAATAACCGGAAGGCAGTTGTATTTTCTCTCCCACTTTCCGGCTCAGTTCATCCACCACGCTCTGCACATCCCGGCCCCGTACGTTAAAGCCTACCACGATCCTTCTCCGGGCATCTTCCCGCTGGATCTGGTTGGGTCCTTCTTTTATTTCCACTGCTGCCACCTGGTACAAGGGGATCTGGGCTCCGGCAGGTGTCGCGATCAGCAGGTTTTGCACATCAGCAAGGTCTTTCCGGGATTGCTGACCCAATCGCAGCACCAGGTCAAATCTTCTTTCGTTTTCGTATATCATACCGGCGCTTTCACCGGCAAAAGCAGTGCGGATCACTTTGTTTACATCCGCCACATTCAGCTGGAAACGCGATAGCTGGTCCAGGTTATAATGGATAACGATCTGCGGAAGCCCGGTAACTGTTTCCACATAAAGGTCTGCCGCCCCGTTCACCGTATTCACCACATCCCCCAGTTTTTTGGAATAAGCGGCAAGGGTATCCAGGTCTTCCCCGAAGATCTTGCATACCACATCCTGCCTCGCCCCGGTCATCAGTTCGTTGAAACGCATCTGCACCGGGTATTGGAATCCGGCCGTAATACCGGGTACATCTTCGAGGGCCTTGCTCATTTTATCGGCCAGCTCGTCAAAGGTCTTTGCCGAAGTCCAGTCCTTTTTTTCTTTCAGGATCACCATCATATCGGAAGCTTCAATGGGCATGGGATCCGTAGGGATCTCGCCCGATCCGATCTTGGTAACTACTTTTTCCACTTCAGGGAAGCGCTTTAATAAAATACCCGCAGTTTTTTGAGTGGATTCAATGGTCTGCGATAGCGAGCTGCCTGTCAGCAGGCGGGTATCCACGGCAAAATCCCCTTCTTCCAGTTTTGGAATAAATTCCCCGCCCAGCCGGGTCAGGATAAATACGGCAAAGACAAAAAAGAGCACAACGGTCGTGGTGATCAGTTTCGGAAAAGCCAGCGCTTTCCGGAGCACCGGTTCATACATCCGCTGGATCCAGCCCATCATTTTATCAGAAAAATTGGCACCGTGTTTCATTTTCTTGCTGAGGAACAGGGAAGTGATCATCGGTACATAGGTCAGGGAAAGAATAAAAGCACCAATCAGTGCAAAGGAAACGGTTTGTGCCATGGGCTTAAACATTTTTCCTTCAATACCCACCAGGGCAAGGATCGGCAGGTAAACGATCAGGATGATGATCTGGCCAAACACGGCCGAGTTCATCATTTTACCCGCTGCACTTTCCACTTCATCATTCATAGTCCCCTGTGTAATACTGTTACTCGTTTCAAAATGCCGGCTGTGGTACAGGCGGTGCATCACCGCTTCCACGATGATCACGGCTCCGTCCACGATCAGCCCGAAGTCAAGGGCGCCCAGGCTCATCAGGTTACCCGATACCCCGAAGGCATTCATCAGGATCACGGCAAATAGCATGGACAACGGGATCACCGATGCCACGATCAGCCCGGCCCGGAGGTTGCCCAGGAACAGTACCAGGATAAATATCACGATCAGGGCCCCTTCGATCAGGTTCTTTTCCACCGTACCGATCGCGTGGTTTACCATCTTGGTACGGTCAAGAAAAGGTTCGATCTCCACTCCTTCCGGCAGGGTCTTCCGGATCTGCCCGATCTTTTCCTTTACATTTTTGATCACATCCGAGGAGTTGCTTCCCTTCAGCATCATCACCACGGCCCCGGCTACTTCCCCTTCATCATTAAAGCACATGGCGCCGTAACGGACAGCGCTGCCGATCCGCACATCGGCCACATCCCGGATATACACCGGAACTCCGGCGGAGGTATGGCGCACGAATATCTTTCCGATATCGTCCAGGGTTTTGGCAAGTCCTTCACTTCGTATATACAATACCGTTGGCCCCTTTTCTATATAAGCGCCGCCTGTATTCTGGTTGTTTTGCTGCAGGGCGGTAAACACATCCTGCACCGTCATATTCATACTTTTCAGCCGGTCACTGTTGACCGCCACTTCGTATTGTTTGAGGTTCCCGCCAAAACTGCTCACATCCGCCACACCGGGCGTGCCCAGTAACTGGCGGCGTACGATCCAGTCCTGGATGGTACGCAGTTCCGTGGGGGAATATTTGCCTTCATACCCTTTTTTGGGTTTGACGGCATATTGAAAGATCTCTCCCAGGCCGGTGGTCACCGGGCCCAGGGAAGGGTTACCGGCATCAGCCGGGATTTCTGATCTCACCTGTTGGAGGCGTTCAGATACCTGCTGGCGGGCCCAGTACACATCCGTGTTATCATTGAAAACGATCGTAACCAGCGAAAGGCCGAATCTTGAAAAGGAACGGATCTCCACAATACCCGGAACACTGGCCGTAGCCTGTTCAATCGGGAAAGTAATAAGCCGCTCCACTTCCGGTGCAGCCAGGGAAGGGGATACCGTGATCACCTGTACCTGGTTGTTGGTAATATCCGGAACAGCATCAATGGGCAATTTGGAAAAAGACAGGACGCCCCAGCTAATCAGCCCCAGCATCAATAGCCCAATGATCAGCTTATTCCGTACGGAAAAGCGGATAATATGATTTAACATAAAAATTTACTTTATCTGTAATCAGTTAAAAAAAAGGGTACCGTAACGCATCAGGCTTGTACCCGGGGAGGCTGGAAAATATCGAAGGAATGAAACTGGGACTTGTTCTTTTCCCGGTAAGGAGAATAATGCCGGGTATCCATGACAGGAGCAGGAAGCTCCACAGCCAGTGACTGGCATTCACAAAGGGTTTTGACGATCAGCTGACAGCTATCCGCATCCTTCAGCGGTAATTGCTGGTCGCGGTGATAGTCCGTATCAATCACTGTTTTACTGAAATAATGAATTTTTATAAAGGCCCAGAAGCTGATGTTCCGGTCTTCCTGGCGGTGCTCCTGGAAATGACTGACCAGTATGGGCATTTTCAGCAATTGGTGCAGCTCAGCGTTGGTAAACAGCAGGGTGCCCAGGAAAAATATTGCAATTGACTTTCTCAGCCCCGCAAAGATAACCAAATAAAAAAAGAGCGCTGTAAGAAAAGTCACTTTCCCGGGAAAATTGTATTTTCAGTAAAACAATTTTTTAGGCGCGCCTAAAATATATTTTACCTATGACTAAATATTATTTTTTCTTACTATGTACCTGCCTGCAGCAGCAACTGTTCTGCCAGGAGCACCGGATGGAAACCGACCGGCCGGACCAGACCGAAAGCCCGGCCCTTGTTAAAAAAGGCTGGTTGCAAACGGAAAGCGGGTTACAGGCAGAATGGGATGAAAGCACAAGTTCGTTCTACCATCCCGGCACTCTGTGGAAATTTGGCCTCTCCCACTGGCTGGAGCTACGGTTAACCACAGATTTTCTGAGCCGGCAAAGCAGGCCATTGCCCACTAACCGTATCCGGGAAACGGGTTTGCTGCCACTGGAAATCGGGTGTAAAATAGCCCTGGTGGCTGAAAAAATTTACCGGCCCAAAACCTCCCTGATCCTGCAGACAGCCCCCGCCACCTGGGGTAATAAAAAATTCCATACACACTCCTGGGCACGTGGTTTCCGGTTTACCATGCAACATACCCTGGCGCCGGGGATTGGTCTGGGATATAACCTCGGAGCCGAATGGGATGGTTTCTCCAGGCAACCCGCTTTTATTTACACGCTTTCTCCCGGGTTTGACCTCGGGCAATGCTGGTATGTTTACGCAGAAATATATGGCGCGGTTACGAAAACAGAAGGACCCGCTCATCATATTGCCACAGGAGCTGCTTTCTATATTACGGACGATCTGAAACTGGATCTTTCTGCCAGCAGGGGATTGACAAAAGCAGCAACAGACGGTTACCTGGCATTCGGGCTTTCCTTCCGGTTACCGGTTATAAAATAAGAAACCGGGCGAACCCGGTTTCTGTTTACCTGAGACCTATTTATTTAATCTTATACCGGAGCCCCGTGTAGATCAGCCTGCCGCTGAAGGGTGATCCCGGCTGTAAAAGCGAGATAAATAAAGGATAATATGACGATGCCCGTTTTTTTCACGGTCTGTTTTAAGTTTTTTGCTTTTTCTTCAGTG
>JBBIGW010000067.1:0-17986 GCA_037447355.1 Bacteroidia bacterium
TGACCGGGTGATCACCGAGGACCCCATGCGGGGGATGGCACTGGCAAAAAGAAGGGTAAAGAAACTGGGCTGGTTCCGGGTGGCCGGGCAGGTTTTGTTTAGTGTTGGCATCGTGCCATTGATCCGGGCAGGCAGCAAAAAAAGGATGGCGCAAATTCATGCGGATTACCGTTTTGACGAAACACCGGTGCCGCCGGAAAAGAAAACACAGGTGGCTACGGTCAACAGCGAAGAATGTATTGCATTGCTGAAAGAGCTGAACCCGGATGTGGTGATGGTCAATGGTACGCGGATCATTTCAAAGAAAGTGCTGGAAAGCACAAAGGCTGTTTTTATCAATATGCATACCGGTATCACGCCCAAATACCGGGGTGTACACGGCGGTTACTGGGCCCTCGTGAAGAATGATGCGGCGAATTGCGGGGTGACCGTGCACCTGGTGGATAAAGGCATTGATACCGGCGGTATCCTGTACCAGGCGTTGATCCCGGTTACAAAAAAAGATAATTATTACACCTATCCCTACCTGCAGTTTGGCGAAGGAATCCCCCTGGTGCAAAAAGCCGTGGAGGATGCACTGGAGCACCGGATTAAGGTAGTGGAAAGCCGTACCAAAGAATCCGCCCTCTATTATCATCCCACAATCTGGCAGTATTTGTTTAAACGTCTGACAAAAGGCATTAAATAAAAGGAGTACAACCCCAATCCTCAACCCTCAACCCTAAACTCTCAATCCCCAACCCCAAACCCCCAACTCTCACCACTCCATGCCCAAATTAATCCGTATCACCACCGCCCCGATATCTCTCAACGTCTTATTACCCGGCCAGATGCGCCACATGAACGAAAACGGGTTTGAAGTGGTGATGGTCAGCAGTGACGGACCCGAACTCCAGGCGGTAAAAGCAAGGGAGGGATGCCGTCATCATATCATTCCCATGACAAGAAGGATGACGCCCCTCGGCGACCTGCGTTGTTTATGGCTCCTGTATAAATTCTTCCGGAAAGAAAAGCCGGATATGGTGCATTCCCATACCCCCAAGGCAGGGTTGCTGTCCATGCTGGCAGCAAAAATGGCGGGGGTGAAACTTCGGGTGCATACCATTGCGGGACTCCGCTATGTAACCACCAGGGGGATCGGGAGACAGGTACTGATCGTGATGGAGAAACTGACCGGGATGGCGGCCACCCATGTATGGCCCAATAGTAATTCCATGAAAGCTTTTATTGAAGCTAACCGGTTGGTGAATCCGAAAAAACTGGAAGTGATCGGGTGGGGGTCCAGCAACGGGGTGAACCTGGCCCGTTATAATCCATCCGTATTAAAAGCGGAAAAGCTCAGCGGGATAAAAGAACATATACAGTACGATTCATCCTTTTTCTATTATTTATCGGTTGGCCGCATTGTGCATGATAAGGGAATGGATGAACTGCTGCAGGCTTTTGCCCGTCTGTACAAGGATCATCCGCAGATCCGGCTTGTGCTGGTGGGCGCTTTTGAAGATGAAGTGGACCCGGTGAGTGATACGGCCCGTCAACTGATAAAGACCCATCCGGCTGTGATCAGCGCGGGCTGGAGTGATGCCGTGGAATATTATATGCATATTTCACAGGCGCTGGTGCATCCCTCGCACCGGGAAGGATTTCCGAATGTACTGATGCAGGCCGGGGCTATGAGTTGTCCGGTCATCTGCTCCCGCATTGACGGGAATATTGATATTGTGGAGCACCGCAAAACAGGGTTGATCTTTGAAGTGAAGAATGAAGAGGCGCTGTACCGGGAAATGGCCTGGGCCCTGGATCATCCGGCTGAGCTGAAGAGCTACGCGCAAACCCTGCTCCAACAGGTTCAAACCCATTACGATCAGCGCATTGTGCAATCCCTGCTCCGGGAAAAATATCTCCAACTCCTTGCTGCACAATGATTTTCCCCCTCGGTATCGGATTTCTACGTATTAAGTAAAAGTACTAGTACCCGATTTTTGTTTTTAATGCCCTCATTGTTTTGGAAGCGGCGGCTATGTTTTTATTTTAGCTCATCCAAAATCCAAATCAATGAAAACCACATTGAAAAAGCCAGTGGCTATTGTCGGCTATTCTGGTCACTCTTTCGTCATCATCGACATCCTGCTCAGTGCAGGCCGCCTGGTAACCGCCTATTGCGACCAGGAAGAAAAAGAGTTCAATCCCTATCATCTCGAATATTTAGGTAAGGAATCCGATGTGATGCATAAGCTGAAGAATTATGATTTCTTCGCTTGCGTGGGGCATAACGGGATCCGCGAAAAAATTCATACCAATCTCAGCCAGTATTTAGGAAACCCGATCAACGCCATTCATCCCAGTGCGGTGATCTCTTCTTCCGTGAAGATGGGAGACGGGATCATGATCGCTGCCAATGCCACGCTCAACCCGCTGGTGGAAATCGGCCGCGGTGTAATCTGCAATACATCCACCAGTATTGACCACGAATGCATCATTGGTGATTTCACCCATATTGCGCCCGGCGCGGTGCTATGCGGGAATGTAAAAGTGGGCCGCAATACTTTTATCGGGGCCAACTCGGTGATCCGCCAGGGGATTGTGATCGGTGATAATGTAACCATTGGTGCCGGTACCGTAGTGGTGAAAGATGTGCCTGATGGAGCCACGGTTGTCGGTAACCCTGCCCGTAACCTTGTCAAAAAACCCGCCCGGAAACTGGTGGCGGCTTAATAACGTTAAAAAATTATTCCTGAACCCGGCATTGCCGGGTTTTTTTTGGCCCCTAGCCCCAAAGGGGGAACTGCGAAGACTCAAATACTTTAACCATTCATTTCTTAAAGTCTTGCGTAAATAAATCCCGCAAAGACATTAAGACGCTCCTCATGAAGAAAACTCTTTTAAGCTTAGCGGGATTTATCTACGCAATCCGAAACAGTAAACCTTTACAATCTTTAGGAGGCTAAAGTCCCCCTTTGGGGGATTAGGGGGCCGGGTTATTCGGTTTTTCTCAATACCTTTGCCACTTCAAAAAACACAATAACCAACCTTACGTGAAACCAGTGGACCTCAATGAATACCGTGTTTTATTCCTGCGCAAAAAGGAGAATGAATTTGCCAAACGGGCAGAGGATTTTATCCGGTCCCGGTTCCCGAAAGCGGTGATCTTTTCCGGCGGCCGCAAAGACCAGCTTCCTCCCGAAGTACTGAACTGGACCGGCGACCTGATGATCTCTTTTATTTCTTCCTGGATCTTTCCGGCGTCACTACTGGAAAGCGCGTCGTATGCGGCGATCAACTTTCATCCGGGCAGCCCGGAATACCCGGGAACCGGGTGCACCAATTTCGCGGTCTATAACGGGGAGAAAGAATACGGGATTACCTGCCACCATATGAAAGCAATGGTGGATTCCGGTTCTATTATCCAGGTTAAACGATTCCCGGTAAGGGAAACGGATACGGTGTACAGTGTTACGCAGCAATGTTACCGGCTGATCGAGGAAAGTTTTTATGAGATAATGAATTTGATCATTAAGGGTGGCCCGCTCCCGGTTACTAACGAGAAGTGGAAAAGAAAACCCTATACGAGAAAACAACTGGATGAACTTTGTCATATCCGCCCGGAAATGTCCCCGGGGGAAATTGAACGGCGGATCAAAGCGACGACCTATAAAACGCCCTGGGCCTTTACGCGGATCGGGGATCATATATTCAAACTACAAGTGAATACTAAAGCATGACAACCGATACATTAACTGTCTCAAAAAGCCCGGTAACGGGAAAAGTATATGAGATTCCTGCGGTGAAAGAGGATAAGACCGGAATTGACGCTTTTATCGCACTTCATCCGGGTAAGAAAGTGGTCGCTGTACAGGGACTTGGATTTGTGGGTTCCGTCATGGGACTGGTGGTGGCCAATGCGCTTACCGAAGAATATGCGGTGATCGGGATCGACCTGCCCAGCCCGGCATCGTACTGGAAGATCCGTTCCATCAACGAAGGGATCTTTCCCGTGATCGCCAGTGACCCGAAGATCGAAGAATATTACCAGAACGCTCTCCGGAAGAAAAATTATTACGCCACATTCGATCCGTATGCTTACAGCAAAGCGGATGTGGTGGTGGTGGACATCAACCTCGATGTACAGAAAAAATCCGCGAAGAACAAAGACCTTGAAGGGTACAAGGTGGACCTGGCGCCATTTAAGAAAGCGATGGAAGCCATCGGGGCCCGGTGCAAGCCGGATGTACTGGTGCTGGTGGAAACAACGGTACCGCCGGGCACCGCTCAAAAAATTGTACGACCCTTACTCGAAGAAGCATTAACCAAAAGAGGATTGTCCCACGATCAGCTGAAAGTGGGTCATTCTTACGAAAGAGTAATGCCCGGCCCCAAGTACATAGATTCTATCCAGAATTTTTACCGGGTCTTTGCCGGTACCGATGAAAAAAGCGCGGCCGCCGTGGAAGCTTTTCTGCGTACCGTGATCCGTACGGATGAATACCCGCTGACCCGGCTGGGCAATACCAATGCCACCGAGATGGCCAAAGTGCTGGAGAATTCCTACCGGGCCATGAATATTGCTTTTATGGTGGAGTGGAGCCGTTTTGCGGAGGAAGCCGGCGTGGATATTTATGAAGTGGTGAATGCGATCCGGATGCGGCCCACGCATAAGAATATCATGTTGCCGGGTCTCGGCGTAGGTGGCTATTGCCTGACCAAGGACCCGCTCCTGGCCAGCTGGGCCCGGATGAATCTTTTTGGCAGTGAGGAAAAACTGGGACAAAGTGAGAAAGGAGTCCATATCAATGATAAAATGCCTGTTTATGCATTTGATTACCTGCAGTCACAATACGGAGGCTCACTCGAAGGAAGAAAAGTATTGCTGCTGGGGGTAAGTTATCTTAATGACGTGGGGGACACCCGCTATACACCCGTCGAAGGTTTTTATGACCAGTTGCAGGCGGCAGGTTGCCTCGTCAGCCTGCATGATCCGCATGTGAAATACTGGGAGGAAAAGGATACCTGGATCAATCAGCAACTGGATGAGTTGCTGCAGGAACACTATGATGTGATTGTGATCACGACGGGTCACCGGGACTACCGGGGCAATGCGGCCCTGCTGGAAAAAATAAAACAGCAGCCAGCCGCCTGGGTCTATGATACAATCGGTGTGCTGAGCAATGAGGAGATCCGTTCTTTGCAGGAAAAACATACGGTGAAAGTGATCGGACGCGGGGATCTGTGAGTATTATAATTGAGTATTGAAAATTGAGCATTGAACATTGAAAATTTTATCGAACACCTGTTCAATTCGCCATGCACAATTTTCAATTCTCAATGTTCCATGCTCAATTCTCATTGGTGAAACAACACAATAAAAGAGTAATAGTTTTTATATGAGTAAAAAAGTTCTTCTGTTAGGCGGCGCCGGTTTTATCGGGTTTAATATCACCAAATACCTGGCGGAAAACCGGGATTATGAGCTGACCATTGCCGACAATTTTGCAAGAGGTAAACAAGACGATTATTTCACCGGGCTGGTGAATAAACATAAGATCCGGGTAGTGGCCGGCGATTTTACCGATCCCGCCACCTTTAACCAGCTGGAAGAAGCCTACGACCAGGTCTATATGCTGGCCTCTGTGGTTGGGGTGGATAATGCCAATTCCATTCCGCATGAGATCATCCGGATCAACACGGCCCTGATCTATAATACCCTGGAATGGGTACGCCGCAGCAAAGTGGGAAAAGTGCTCTTTACTTCTACCAGCGAATGCTATGCAGGCACCATTGAAGCCTTTGGCTATACCACCCCTACACCGGAAGAAGTGCCGCTCTGTATCCAGGAGATCGGTCACCCGCGGTTTACTTACGCGGTCACCAAGATGCTGGGTGAATCCGGCTTCCTCAACTATGCCCGTATCCTCGGTTTTGAAACCACCATCGTCCGCTATCACAATGTGTATGGTCCCCGCATGGGATTCAAACACGTGATCCCCCACCTCGTGGTCCGTTTCCGCAAAGGAGAAAACCCGTTTAAAGTGTATGGACACGATCAGACCCGTGCATTCTGTTATATCAGCGATGCGGTGGAAGGAACGGTGCTCGCCATGGAGCAGCCCAACACCAACGGCCAAACCTACCATATCGGCACCCAGGATGAAATTTCGATTGGCGACCTGATCCATTATGCAGGGGAACTGATGGATTTTAAAGGCGAATATGAGAATGCGCCCACCTATCCCGGCTCCGTCAGCCGCCGCTGCCCGGATATTACCAAAGCCCGGACCCAGTTGGGCTACGAACCCAAAGTGATGTGGAAGGAAGGATTAAAAATAACAGTGGATTGGTACAATCAATACCTTGAAGCCGGAAAATTAGTATATGAGTAACGATAAGTTTATCGCCCTGAGCCTGCCGAATATGGCCGGTAATGAATGGAAATATGTGAAGGATTGCCTCGATACCGGCTGGATATCTTCCGTAGGTTCCTATGTAACAAAATTTGAGCAGATGGTGGCCGATTTTGCCGGCGCGAAATACGGGGTAGCCGCTGTAAACGGAACAGCCGCCCTGCATATCTCCTTGTTGCTTTCAGGGGTAAAACAAAATGATTATGTGATCCTGCCCAATCTCACGTTTGTGGCTTCTGCTAATTCCATCAAATATATGGGAGCGGAGCCCCTGCTGATCGATGCGGACCCTGCTCTGTGGCAGATGGACCTTGACCTGCTGGAAAATTTCCTGGAAAAGGAAACCGATGTGAAAGGCCGGGAACTGTTTTATAAAAAGGACGGTCGCCGGATCGGCGCCATCATGCCGGTGCATATACTCGGTAATATGTGCGATATGGACCGGTTTCTTTCAATCTTGAATAAATACCCGCTGCCCGTGGTCGAGGATGCCACGGAAGCGCTGGGTACCACTTATAAAGGAAAGAGTGCCGGTACTTTCAGTCCCCTGGCCGCTTTCAGTTTTAACGGGAATAAGATCATCTCTACCGGGGGCGGCGGTGTGATCGTGACCAATGACGAAGTGCTTGCCAGACATGCCAAGCACCTGACCACGACGGCAAAGGCCAGCGCCGATGAATATTACCATGATGAAGTGGGCTATAATTACCGGCTCGTGAATGTACTGGCCGCGATCGGGGTGGCACAAATGGAATTGCTCCCGTCTTTTATTAAACGGAAGAAGGAGATTGTGGCTTTTTATAAGCAGGAACTCGAAGGCGTGGCGGATATCCGTTTCCAGGAAGAATTACCCGGAGTGGAAACCAATGGCTGGTTATTTACGATTCAGACGGATAAGCAGCAACAACTGCTGGATCACCTGAATGCCAATAAGATCCTGAGCCGCCGTTTCTGGATGCCCATGAACAAACTCCCGATGTATAAGGATTGTGTGTATGTAACAGCAAAAGATCATTCGGGTTATATTTATAATACCTGTCTCAGTATTCCCAGCTCCACCAATATCACGGAGGAGGAACTGGAGATCGTCGCCAGGGAAATCAAAGCCGCCATTGGGTAAGTCCTTTTGCCGGCATCTGCTATATCAATCGTTATGTACAAGTTCATCAAGCGTTTTTTTGATATCCTTTTATCACTCCTGGCACTGACCCTGTTGCTGCCCGTCTTTCTGCCGATTATTTTGCTGCTCTTGCTGACCGGGGAACATGAAGTATTTTTCCGCCAGGAGCGGGTAGGGTATAAAAATTCCATCTTCCTGATCTGGAAATTTGCCACCATGCTGAAGAACAGTCCGAATATGGGTCATGGGGATGTAACGGTCCGGAAAGACCCGCGGATCACTCCGGTGGGACGATTTCTCCGCCAGAGCAAATTCAATGAACTGCCGCAGCTGATCAATATTCTTACCGGCGATATGTCCTTTGTGGGTCCCCGCCCGCTGATGAAAGTGGGGTTTGACCGCTACTCGGAGGAGATGAGGGGAAAAGTGTACAATGTCCGGCCGGGGCTGACGGGAATCGGTTCGATCGTATTCCGCGATGAGGAACTGATTATTACGCAGAGCAAATTGCCACCGCATGAATGTTACCGGGACGTGATCCTGCCTTATAAGGGAGCGCTGGAAGTATGGTACCAGCAGCACCAGGGTTTTTATACAGACTTTATGATCCTGTTCCTGACAGCCTGGTATGTGGCCTTCCCCCACAGCGGTCTTGTATATAAAGTATTCCCTTCCCTTCCGAAACGAACTTTCTGAACCGGGAATAAAATTCATTTGTAATTTCGGAAACAAAGAACTCCATGTATCATGTTTAAATGGTTTTCCAGGTCAAAGCCGGATCCGGAAGCGGATAAAGCGATCATCGGGTTGCTGCAAACAGATATGCATTCGCACCTGATCCCGGGAATTGACGACGGGGCTCCGGATATTGAAACCTCACTCCAGTTGATCGGCGGGCTTCATGCGCTGGGATATAAAAAGATCATCACCACCCCGCATATCATGTGGGATATGTACCGGAACACCCGGGAAGTGATACTGGAAAGACTGGAATGGGTGAGGACCGCTGTGAAGGAAGCCGGGCTGGATATCGAAATTCACGCGGCCGCCGAATATTTCCTGGATGATTATGTGGCAAAGCTTGTCGCTGATAATGAACCCCTGCTGACCATTAGCGGGAATATGGTACTGGTGGAGTTTTCCATGGCCTATCCGTCACATAGCCTGAAGGATATTCTTTTTGATATGCAGATGCAGGGGTACCAGCCCATCATTGCGCATCCTGAACGCTACATCTATCTCGAACAAAACAAGGGCTTTTACGGGGAATTAAAGGATATTGGCTGTCATTTTCAGCTGAACCTGCTTTCTCTTACCGGCTATTATGGGAAATCGGTTAATGAACTGGCCCATTACCTCATGAAACAGAATTTTTATGACCTGGCCGGAACAGATATGCACCATTTCCGGCACCTGGAAGCCCTTCACAGCCCGGCCCTGCCCGGCCAGCTCCGGAAACTGCTCGAATCCGGCAGGATCAGGAACGCCCAGCTCTGATCCTCCGGAAATTTGCCGGGTATCAGGGACCAGCTATCCGGGCAGCAGACAGGAGACTATGCCGGGTGCCTTCCCTCCAGAATTATTTTTAAGCAGTCACTCCCATGACTGACGGAATACCTTTCATCCCTTTAACTGGTTTCTTAACAGGCTGATTCATAGTGATTATTTTTTTTACAGAAATATTAAACAAAATAGAAAGCAGGCCGCCAAAAATCTGTTTAGTTTTAGCATAAATAAGGAATCAATTTATGCCGGGACAAGATTTTGACCAGTTGCTGTTGCAGCATGCGGATTTCCTGAAGCCATTTGCGGTTAACCTTACCCGTGATAATGAGGCAGCCAATGACCTGTACCAGGAAACCCTGTACAAGGCCCTGGCCAACCGCGACAAATACCATGTGGGGACCAATATCAAAGCCTGGTTGTTTACCATCATGCGGAATATTTTTATCAATGATTACCGCCGGCGGACCAGGCAGAAGACCATTTTTGACAATACCCCCAATGAATTCCTCCTTAACCAGCAGCAGCTTTCGGTAGGTAATACGGCGGAAACAGCCCTGCGCATCAAGGAGATCAACAAAGCCATCCGGCAGTTACCCGATATATTCAAAACTCCCTTTTTATTGTATTTTGAAGGCTACAAGTACAATGAAATCGCGGGTATGCTGGACGAACCCCTGGGCACCATCAAAAGCAGGATCCACTTTGCCCGCAAACTATTAAAGGAGCAGATCAGCCGCTATTAAATTATCCGGGTACACCGGGTGTAATTTTTTTACCTTTCGTTTTTAAGAAACTGCAATAAGGGATTATCCCCTTGTTTATAATCTGCTGAGACCGGCCAATATGAAACCAATGCAAGTAATTCTCGTGGATGAACAGGACAATCCCCTGGGTCCATGTGAAAAAATAGAAGCACACCGGAAAGGCCTTTTGCACAGGGCCTTCAGTGTCTTTATTTTTAACAGCCGGGGGGACATGTTGCTGCAGCAAAGAGCCCTGCATAAATACCACAGTGGCGGCTTATGGACCAATGCCTGCTGCAGCCACCCTGCGTATGGTGAAACGACCCCGGATGCCGTACACCGCAGGTTGCAGGAAGAGCTTGGGTTTGATACCCCGGTGGAGAAAGTATTTGAGTTCCGTTACAAAACCCAGTTCGGGAATGGCCTTGCAGAACACGAGTTTGATCATGTATTTGCCGGGCAATATGAAGGTGAAATAAAATTAAATTCCGCTGAGGCAATGAGTTGCTGTTATAAATCCATTGCGGAGATCAGCCTTTCGGTCGAAACAAGTCCGCAACTTTATACCGGCTGGTTTCAGCTGGCTTTTCCCAGGATCCGTGACTGGTGGCAGCAGCAACAACCGCAAAACATAAAATAATTTAGCCGCTGGTTTCACCGTTAAATTTTAGCCGGAAAGGACTGAAAGGCGGTAAGTTTGAGTTGTAGCCTCCTGGTTTTCGGACTGCACAAAAGTTGAAATTCCATTGCGGAAGCGCTATTCCCAGAATCCTTCCCGTATTCCTGGCAATAATTTTGGCCAGGCTTATACGGGTCTGCAAGGATTTTGATGAATGGTGAACTCTCATTTTCTAAAACAGCCTTTCTTAGAAGGGACTACTGACTACGAGCTACGGACTATAGACTGATTTTCTTATCTACTGATCCGGGTCCAGTTGCATAAATTCCCTCTTTACCGCTTTCAGCATGCTGAAAAGCTGGGCCACCTGGATCAGCAGCAGCACACCCAGTGCCAGCAGCACATACCAGGGCAGGGTGATGGTTTTCACGCCTTCCAGCTTTTGGAAGCGGGCAATATGCCAGCCGTTCAGTGCGGAACCGAATGCCATACCCACCAGCAGGAAAGAGACCAGGGAATACACCACTTTCATAAACATGATCCGCATGGTGGAGTAGCCCACTTTAAAATTTTCCAGGATGGCGGCGGGTATGATCAGTACCAGCGCGATCCAGCTCCAGTTTTTACTGAACCATTCATTATTGAGCGTCAGGTTCAGACCGAGTACCAGTACAATGGAAAGCAGTCCCCAGGGGAACAGGAGGAAAGTGGAAGGTTTTGTGGTGGGCATTGCCATATGGATTGATTTTGTGGGAGAAAGTTAGAATTATTCGAGGAAAACAGGAAAGGAACCTTTTGGCGGGAGCTTTGAGGTACCAACAGCGGTTGGAACCCGGCCCGGCTGCAGCCAGGCCGGAGCCGGGTTCAGGGGTCGCCATAATTCGGGAATGAATTAATCCCGCTCGCCCAATACTCCCGATAAGCGGACCGGTAAAAAGGGCTGTCCTTATAATACAAGACCCGCGTCCGGAATAGCAGAACTGTTTTTACAGACACAATTCAGCATCCATGTTTTCGGTTACGAAACCCGCTTCACATTTTCCGGGTATTTGCAGCCCCTGCATTTTCACCCGGTTTGAATAGTTCCTGCCGCCTGCATCTGTCCCTTCAAATGCGTGAACAAGTACGGGAACCGGAAAAGTTTAAAACCTCCTCATTGGCAAAACTGCTTTGCCGATCATCTTATCGTAGCTATTGAAACTGGCGATGCCCCCGATGACCACGAAATGGGCTTCAGAATAACTGGCTTCAGATGAGCACCAGTACATATCCATGACATAGCTCAGCCATTGGCCAAAGGACATGTTGTTGCGGAAGTAATAGAGTTCTTCGTAAGAGGGAAGGAACCAGTCATCATAATCCGACAGCACCAGGTTGTTGCAATAGGCTGCCGCAGTCCCGGGATCGTTATTGCTCCCGGCGACGATAGCCAGGGTATTAGCGGGGCCGCTGCCGAAGTTGGCATTGGTGCCTCCGATCAGCCCGTACTGGTTGGCCCATGGCCGGTAAACCACATATTGGGGGCCGGCTACGACCAGGCCATGCATGCCCGTGCTGTCTACTTTTAGCACAACTCCGCCCATAGCCGGCATGCCGGGGGGATAAGGTGTTTGTAAGGTAAAGAATGAATCCACCACACTGTAGATGTTGCCCCTGGCATCCGTTGCGTAGGCGCGCAGGTAGTATTTCGTGTTGTAACTGAGCCCCTTTAAGGAGTCCGTGAACTGCCCGTCACTGCCAGGCTGATTGGTTGTATGACCTTCGCAATTTTCAAGCGTCGGCTGATGTTCCGTGGAAGACCAGCAGGTTCCTGCGGCAACAAGGGAAGACCTGTTATTCGATACCAGCTGGTTGACGACTATAGCAGTATTGACACCTGCGGCGGTCACGCGGATGCCTGACAGTTGCGGTGCCGTGTAGGCATCTTTCTTGGAGCAGCCCAGATCGAGAAGGGCGGTGGCAGTCAGCAGGAATAGGATATATCGCATAGGGGGTTATTGTATGATAAAGGATGAAGCCGGTTGTGTGTTCAGGTTCAGGCAAGGAAAGATCCACTGGTGCAGGCTACTGTCAATATACATATTATTGGGTGATGCATCGCCATAAATACGGATCCATGCTTTTGACCCAACCGGGAAAATTTGGCGGGGCAAGCCCTGCAGGTTGCCACTTTGGCCTGATCCGTGCGTGATAGGCAAGGCGGGTACCATGAAGTCCCAGTGGTCCCACGCCAGCAGGGAATCAATACCGACAAAAATGCGGTAGAACCGGGGTGTGGCGCCTTGTCCGGTAGCCGGGGAAATAGTCATCCAATAGTCAAAGCTGCCGTTTGGTTTCCCGGCGGCACTAAAGGAGGTAACCGTGGTGCTGGCCATTTGGGTAATGCCTGTAGCACACAGTTGCAGGGGATAGTTTGCTGAATCCAAAGTCTCCGGGTTCTGTACCCCAAACCGCTTATTGGTTCCAAAACCATTTCTTGACACAGCCAGGGTGTATTTGCCAAAAGGTACCTTGCTGAACTCATATTTCCCGCCCTGGATGGTCAGGGTGGTCATACTCTTACTGCTATCACTGAGTGTCACGGTCACGCCGATAACATCGTTGGAGGCGATACCAAACTCGTCAAACACCTGTACGGTACCCGTGATGTCGCGGGTTGTAGGAGCAGGTTTGGAATCATTTTTTGTGCAGGCGGCAAGTGAAAACAGGAAGAACAGAACGGGACAAAAGCGCATAAGGTTTATTTTAAAGGGACTTAAATATGGAAGCACTAAAAATAGAAATAGTTCAGTAAAAGTAATAGCGGGGCCCCGGAATTTTGTACCGGGTTAATGAATATTGAAAGGGATTATACGATCCTGACTACGATGCACCTGATACATTAAAAAAACCTGGTGATTAAACCAGGTTTTGCTGTGGCCCCAGTCCTCCAAACGTCGAACCAGATCATGAAAGATTTGAAGACATTAGGAGACTTTGGGTGACCTTAGCTTCAATGACGGAAAGTCAAAAATTCGACTTTCTTGAAGGGGTCAAGCCCGTTTTACTATAAACACGGATGCTGCAATCACATGATTTTTAAAGCTGGGAGCATCAAAAGCAAGGACTTTTGACCTATATTTTTAAAATATAATTCAAAAAAGCCATTTTTTGACCTATATTTGAACCAAGCAGTTCAAAAAATGTCTTTAGAACCATTACCCATAAAGAAGGAGTTGGAAACCAGGTCTGTGCTTAAAAAACTGGCGCAGGCTCACCGGGCATTGGCTGAGTTGAAAGGGACCATAACAAGCATTCCCAATCAGTCTATTTTATTAGAAACGCTTACCCTGCAGGAAGCAAAGGAGAGTTCAGCCATTGAAAATATCATCAGCACATTTGACGAAGTATTTCAGAGCAATTTATTCAGCAACAGCTTTGCCAGTCCGGCAGCCAAGGAAGTACACCAGTATGCAGCGGCATTAAAAAAGGGCTTTGAGCTGGTAAAACAACATCAGTTGTTTACCAGCAATCATATTTTACAAATACAGGAAGTGGTGGAACAAAACCAGGCAGGGTTACGAAAACTGCCGGGTACAAAACTGCTGAATGATAACACCGGAGAAGTGGTGTACACACCTCCACAGGATTATGATACCATCCTGTCATTAATGAATAACCTGGAAAAATTTATTAACGATGACACAATGATGGATGCAGACCCTATGGTGAAGATGGCCGTCATCCATCACCAGTTTGAAAGCATTCATCCATTTTATGATGGCAATGGGCGTACTGGCCGTATCATAAATATTTTGTACCTGGTGCAAAAAGGATTGCTTCATTTGCCTGTATTGTATCTGAGCCGTTATATCATACGGCACAAAAACGATTATTATCGGTTGCTGCAGGAGGTAAGAGATAAAGAAAACTGGGAAGAGTGGATTTTATTTATGTTGGACGGAATAGAAAAAACAGCAGCCGCTTCTGTTGTGTTGATTACTTCCATGAAAGAACTGATGCAGCAGTATAAGCAACAGATAAGAACCAACCACCCCAAACTATACAGTCAGGACTTGCTGAATAATCTCTTTAAATATCCCTATACTAAAATTGAGTTTTTGCAGATAGATTTACAAATCAGCCGCAGTACGGCCATCCGTTATTTAGATGTTTTGGTAAAGGCCGGCATCTTAACCAAACACAAAGTAGGCCGGGATAATTTTTTCCTGAATAAAAAACTGTTTTCCTTACTTGTTAAGAATGGATAGCTGCAGTATCGTTGATACAAAAAAGTACGGCTTATAATAGAGTCTAGTAGGCTGATATTTAACAAATTACAATCTTAACATTTGCATTTTGTCACGCTTTGGGATTTAGCAAAGGAAATCGTACATTTGTATTCTTCTAGACCTAAGGAGTTGTACGGCTCCAGATGGCCTGGACCAAATCCTCGGTTTTGAACCGGGGTTTTTTTATACCCTGATTATTCCGTCTTCGTCTGCAATTTGAGACATGAAACATGAGCCCCTTAATTTTCTATTGAATATTCTATCTGCTTGTAATTTTCGTCTTGAGCCTTGGGGAAATTCTTGTTCTTTTAATGTGTATGCTATAACATCTGATGCTTGTATGAAAATTGAATCGGCAGAAACTCTGAATATGGGATCTTCAATTACCCAACCTATTCTAACACCCGGTATAGTGACGCCACTGGAACCGGTTCCAAGCAATTTTCTGACATGGGTGTGAATAACTTTCTCATTCGCCCGATCAAATAACAAAATGCCATTTTGGTTTTCATTTTTTAAAAACTGATCGAAAGCCTGATAAAGTTTTGTAAGAACAGTAGTAAGATATTCATCTGGATTCAGGTCACTCTTTGTTTTATCAATCACAACCGTAATTATTGAAAAGGGCTTATGCTGACCAATTATTTCAGCAAATTTTTCAATCAACATCCAGCGGTCTTTGACACTTATTTGTGTATATTCTTTAATCTTGTGAGGATCTATCATCTCTGCACAGTGAAACTCGATATCATATGGCAAATAGGCCTGTGCAGCAATTTGTTTTCTAAAGCTTTTTAATACATCTAAGGAAAATTTCCATTTATCGGCAGGAACGATAAGTGCGGATAAGATAAAATAAGGAGAGCCTGTCATATCAGGTTTTGCCGGGTCAAAGAGTCCGCAATCTCCGCTTTCATCAACGTAACAAAAGTACATAGGTAAGATATTGTTAATTGAAGGTTGTGAATATACTACAACTTCATTAAAACGATTAGCGCGTGTCCTAGCCCCCTAAATGGGGACACTGAGCTAACAATATCATTATGCCCCGTATTTCGGTCCGAGATTAGTCGCTTCAAGAATCAAACTTTTTATCCTTATTTATTATCTATCACGGAATTGTATAAACGAAATAGTAGAACCGTAAACAAAACCGTAAACGAGTTGGTCAAAATTAAACCATATTAAATAAAAAGAACCTCCGAAGAGGGTTCAAAATCAAAGAAGTAAAATTTAGAAAATTAACAAGTAGCCTCGCCTGGAATCGAACCAGGATCTGGAGCTTCGGAAACTCTTATACTATCCATTGTACTACGAGGCCGGTCTTATTTTATCAGTCCGGGTGCATTGGTCGCAAACACTTTTACGGCAATGGCCAGCAAAATTACGCCAAAAAATTTTCTCACCGCCATTAATCCGGCTTTTCCGAGCACTTTTTCGATCATATTTAAGGACCGGAGCACGAGGTAGATCACGACCAGGTTGATCAGGATGGCCAGCAGGATCATGTATTCATTCCGTTCAGCCCGCTCAAATGTGGCTTTTAGCGACATAATCGTGGTCAGGGTACCGCTTCCTGCGATCAGGGGAAAGGCAATAGGCACCACGGTACCGGTGGGGGCGCCCTGCTCGGGTTTGAAGAATTCAATTCCCAGGATCATTTCCAGCCCCAGGATAAAGATGACGATCGAACCCGCCACGGCGAATGACCGGATATCGACCCCCAGGATATTCAGAAATGGCTTCCCGATAAAAAAGAAGAGGACCATCAGGGCCCCGGATATCAGGGTCACTTTCCAGGCATTGATCCCGCCCATTTTTTGTTTTATCGAGATCAGCATCGGGATGGAACCCACAATATCAATCACCGCGAACAGTGTAAAACTCAGGGTCAGAAACTCCTGGAAATTAAATTGCATGGAGATGGTTTTTGCAAAAATATGTATTGCGCCCTATTCAGCCGGTTTATTTAGCGGGGCATTCCGGCCCAGTTCTTCCAGGCAGGACCGGCATAAACAATCCCGGTAACGGGCTTCCATTTTTTGCTGAATGTCTTCGGGCAACACAATACCATAACACTGGCATTGCAGGATATTGCCGGTCTTACATTCAAAACCTGTCCCGCAACGGGGACAGGTTTTAAACTCGTGTTTGTATTGATTTTTTTCCATCAGAAATGAAAACGGACCCCGGCGGCTGCATTGAACCCGGCAGTATTGAATCCTGAAATTTCAGTATAATGACTATCGGTGATATTCCGGAGATCCGCGAACAATTTAAACCGGTCATGGTTCAGCCCATATTCTGCATAAAGATTCCACAGCACATAACTTTTAAGGGTGGTAAAAACCGTACTGAAACTGCTGTTATCGAAATAAGCGTCCTTCCGCTTGCCGTTCCATTGCAGGCTGCTGTTCAGCAGTAAATGCTTCCCGAACCGGGTGCTTCCCCGGATACCCGCGGATGAACGGGGACGGCGAAGAAGATTGAAATAGGAACTGTCCTTACCACCGTTTTTTGTCTGGATGCGCCCATCCACCCAGGTATAAAAAGCGCTCAGGTCACTGCTTTGACCAATCCGCCAGCTGCTTTCGATTTCCACCCCGTAGTCATGCTGCCGGTCCTGGTTGATGTACTGTGACTGGAATGTACTGCTGTTGTAATAGAAAAAGATAATATCCTTCACCCGGCGGTTGAAACCGGTTACACGGGCCGTCCATCGATGACCGGAAGAAAAATACTGAAGCCCTCCTTCGGTTGTCACCGCCGCCTCCGGTTTCAGTTCGCTGTTGCCATATTCAGAAAATAGCTGGTAGAGCGAAGGGGTGCGGTATGCGGAGGAAAGATTCGCATAGATCTTTATTTTCTTATTAAGCAGCCAGGAAGGATTCAGGGAAAATACCGGGAAGGGACCATATTCCGAATGCAGGTTCAGCCGGCTGCCGGCTTCGAGATTAAAACCGGAAGGCGCGTTCCAGTTCACAGCGGCATAAACAGCTCCCTGCTGCTGCCGGAGACTGTCTTTGCTGTACCGGTTGCTGTAGGGCCCGAAAAAACCGATGGATTGAAAGGACTGGTCGGTAACAGAAGCACGAAAATCAATACCGCCGGAGAGGGTCAGCTGCTTATTTTTTTTCATGACCCAGAATAAATCGGCAAAATGTTCACTGCCCTTGTAACGGCCATCCGACCAGCTGTCAAATCCGTTCCGGCTTTTCACTGAATCATCCGTGTACCGCCGCTCCACTCCATTATAACTGTATATAAGGGTAAGGGAATGTTGTTTCCATTTTAACTCATTGCGCAGCCCCGCCTGCCAGCTCTTCTGG
>JBBIGW010000068.1:0-17886 GCA_037447355.1 Bacteroidia bacterium
GCAGAAAGTAAGGGCCTACGCGATTGATATGGAAACCGCCACCATCTTTACCGTTGGTTTCTATAATAAAATCCCCACGGGCGCCCTGCTGCTGGTGAGCGACCAGCCCATGATACCCGAGGGCGTGAAGACCGAGGAAAGTGATAAAAAAGTAACTGCCAGTTTTGTGGAAAATCATTTGAAAATAGGGATCGACTCCCTGAAGCAACTGATTAATGACGGGCATACGGTCCGTCACCTTAAATTCTAAAAAAACAAAAACCATGCGACGCCTTCTCCTGCTCAGCAGCATTTTCCTGCTCTCCGTCTCAGCGGAAAACTGCAGCAAAAAAGCCAAAGACAAGCTGTTCAAAGGGAGGCTGGAAGTGGCAGGCATCTGTATGAATTATACCATCGGCCTGCTCGAAGGAAAAATCGATACGGCGCTGATCCTTCCTTCCTGGAAGGATGAAGTGACCGGCAAAACCTATACCGATGTGTTCAGACTGGGCAGCCCCTGTAGTTTTCCCTCCACGTTGAAACAGGGGGATACTTTTTATTTCACGATCGATCATGAAAAGGAACAGCCCTGCGCCGTGTGCATGGCTTATTACCCGACTCCCTCCCGGTCGCTGCGGATAAAAGTGGTGCAACCCTGATGTATCCCCTTCTCCGTATAAAGAACCTCTGTGTTGATTTTACAGCAGAACCGGGGGTTACGCATGCAGTAAAGAATATCAGTCTCACGGTGGACCGCGGTGAGATCCTGGCCCTGGTGGGGGAATCCGGATCCGGCAAATCCGTCATCTCGCTTTCCATCCTGCAATTGCTGCCTTCCCCGCCGGCTCTTTATACAGCCGGGGAAATTTTATTTTCAGCAGACGGAAACACGGTAACCGACTTGTTGAAACGCGACCGGTACAGTCTGCAGGATATCCGCGGCAATAAGATTGCCATGATCTTCCAGGAACCGATGACATCGCTGAACCCTGTACTCAGTTGCGGCAACCAGGTAATGGAAGCCATCCTGCAGCATAAAAAAATAACAAGGGCCGCTGCCCGGCAACAAACCATTGCCTGGTTTGAAAAAGTAAAACTCCCGGATCCGCAGGGGGTATTTAAAAAATACCCGCACCAGCTCAGCGGGGGACAAAAGCAGCGGGTGATGATCGCCATGGCCATGTGCTGTGAACCCTCCCTGCTGATCTGCGATGAACCCACCACGGCCCTGGATGTAACGGTACAAAAGACCATCCTGCAACTCATCAAAGAACTCCAGCAGCAGTCGGGCATGGGAGTCATTTTTATCACGCATGACCTGGGCGTGGTGGCCGAGATCGCTGACCGGGCTGTTGTGATGTACAAAGGGGAGATCGTGGAGCAGGATGCAGTGAAAACTATTTTTACCCGGCCGCAGCACCCTTATACAAAGGCCCTGCTGGCCTGCCGCCCGGTAAATCACCGGCGGGGTGAACGGCTGCCCGTCGTATCGGATTTCCTGGAACCAACAACAAAACCGGAAACTGCAATCATAAAACCGGTAACCCCGGAACTTTCTTCATCTGCCCGGCAGCAGGAAGTACTGATGAAGGCCGAGCATCTTTCCGTCTGGTTCCCGGTACAGAAAAATCTCCTGGGCAAATCAATGCGTTTTACCAGGGCAGTTGATGATCTTAGCTTTGAAGTTTATAAGGGAGAAACCCTGGGACTGGTAGGCGAAAGCGGCTGCGGCAAGACCACCCTGGGCCGGACCTTATTAAGACTGATTGAGCCCACATCCGGCAAGATCTTCTATAAACAAACCGATCTCAGTGCCCGCAGAAAAGAAGAGCTGCATTCCTTACGAAAAGAGATCCAGATCATTTTCCAGGATCCCTACTCCTCGCTGAATCCGCGGTTAACGATCGGCTCCGCGATCGCAGAACCCCTGAAAGTGCACCGGCTCCTTTCCACAGAAAAAGAACGAAAGGATAAAGTGACGGAACTGCTGGAAAAAGTGAACCTGCGGCCGGAACATTTTAACCGGTACCCCCATGAGTTCAGCGGTGGCCAGCGGCAACGGATCGTGATTGCAAGGGCCCTGGCCCTGAATCCCTCTTTTATCGTCTGTGATGAATCCGTATCCGCATTAGATGTAAGTGTGCAGGCACAGGTGCTGAACCTGCTCAATGAGCTGAAGAAAGAATTTGGCTTTACAGTGATCTTTATTTCCCATGACCTCTCGGTGGTCCGCTATATCAGTGACCGGATCATGGTGATGAATAAAGGCCGTATCGAGGAATCCGGAGCGGCCGACGATATCTACCTGCATCCCCGGTCTGACTACACCCGGAAACTGATCGCCTCCATTCCCAGGGGCTTTACGGAAACGGCTCCTTAGTCAATCTCCCGTTCCGTATCATAATCCCTGGCCCCGTTCTCATAAAATTCCCTGGCGCTTTTCCGGCGCGCATAAAGCAGTTTTTTCAGCTCTTTTGCCAGCTGGACTTTTATTCCTTCTCCGGGATTCACTTTCACATCACTAAAACCGGTAAAATCATAGCGGTTGTAACCGGGCCAGGGGAAATATTCACGGGCGAATTTCGGCAGGTTTATCTTTACAGAATCCTCGAATTCAAAGTCACGGGGATTTTCAGGTACCAGTCCCACCACACCCAGTTTCCAGCTCAGGTCATCCTTCTTGCTCTTGTAAGTAAAGAAATACATAAAGCCCTTCTTTCCGGCGTAAACGGCCGGCAGGCGGTCCGCATACACGAGGGAATCGGGTTTATCATACGACTTCCCGGCCAGCAGGGCGCTACGACCCAGGTCCAGGTGGTTGTTAAACATAACCGGGAATTTATCTGCTTTCTTCAAGGCTTTCAGGTCCCGGTATAATTCATACCGGTACTCATCCAGCCCGGCAAAATACCGGAGCAGGGTATCGGGATAAGGCCGGTTTGTTTTCAGCAATTGCAAAAGCGTATTGTACTTAAGCTTTTTATCATTCGACCCCAGCATCTGGCTGATCAGGGGTTGCACAGCGGGGCGGTTTTCCCAGAAGGGGATCAGCAGGGCTGCATACAGGCTCAGGTCATCATTGCCCTCATCCTTATCATCCTCATACGACTGGGATTCCTTCTTTTCATCCTTGCTTTCCTCCGCTTTCTGTATAGCCAGCTTTTTCTCCGCGATGGATTGTTTTTTTAGTTCCTGCCTGGCTTCCAGCAGGAACTTGCTGAAATAGTTTTCATAATCGGCCGGCTTTATCATATTGCTGTCGGCCATTTCGCCCAGCAATTTCATAACTGAAGGTTTATAATCTTCGAGGTTCAGCAGGGGCAGCAGGTCAGGTAAAATGGTCTTTGTCAGGGGCAGGGAATCCGACAACTCATCGAGGAAGTGGCCGTCAGCTGCTTTATATTCACCGGCATCCTCCAGGGAGTAATATGACGATGATGAATAATAATCCCCGCTGCTGAAATCCAGCACCGGTGGTTCGGTGGCCACGATGGAGCGGAATACCCCGTACGCATAGGAAGTCCGGTGTTGCAGCAATCCCTCCAGTACCGGGTAAACCAGTTGTACGGTATCCCCCAATGCATAGTAGAGTTCTTTCAGGTAATCTGCCGCCGCAGGGGTTTTGATCCGCGCCAGCTTAGTGACCAGGTTGGTTTTTGTCTGCAGGTATTTTTTTTCCTCCCAGTTCAATGCCGCTATGGCCTTTTTGAGGGAAGGCAGATCAGAAGAATCCAGGTAGATATCCCGGATATGCGTAACCGCTTTCTTATGCAGCGTACTGTCACCGCTGTTCAGGTCATCAAAGAACAAGGTTGATTTTTTGGTAAAGGGATTCACCCCCTTCAGGGTATCCGCCGGGGTGAAGGTGGCATAGAACTGTTTTACAAAATCACTGGGCGGGGTCAGGGTATCTCCCTGGGTGACGAGTGAAAATGTCACCCCGTCCTTGTAATACACTTTATACCAGATACTGCGGCTGCTGCCCGTATCCGTGATCACACTTTCCCAAACCCGTATATTACCCGGCATCACTCCTTTCCGGTATTGCCGGATGATCCAGGAGGAATCGCCCCGGTAATACATACCGGTATCGCGGTTCAGCCGGCTGCTGTCTTTGGAATAAAAATAGCGGGAGGACCGGTAAAAAGAAACATATATTTTCTCCCCGGTACTGTCGTCGGCCACCAGTTTGCTGCGGAAGGCGCCGCTTTCCAGCAACTGATCCTCGGGTTCTTCCTCCTCCTCATCCTGGCCACCCATGAAATTGTAGCGGGGTATATCCAGTTTAATTTTTTTGTTGACCGGGAAAACAGGGGTATGCACACTGAAATAAAGGGCCGTGTCTTTTTCAACCCGCGGCGCACTGTATACGAAGGGTTTGATCTCAAAAGAATTCAGGAACTGCTGCATGACCGGCAGGTCCTCTTTCCCATGTGCCACCAGGGTATAGTAATGCGGCCCCCGGATCAGGTAACGGACCTTGTACAGGGAACCTTGCTTGTCCCGGTAGCCGGCATCCAGGGCCGGGTACCCGTTGAAGCGGGTCTGCTTCCGGTACAGGGAAGTGTCAATAAATTCAGAAGACATAAAACTTTCTTCCATCAGGCCCAGGTCAAATGTATCTTCCTCGGCAAATCCGTAATTATGAATATCACTGCGGATCACCCGGTACTGTGTACCGGTTGCTTTATCCGCGGCATCATAGATCCAGCTGCCATCATTGCCGGTATAGGGAGCGTGGGGCAGGTCAATGGTAAATCCCCCGTGGGAGGGTGAATATTTTTTCCAGCCCGGCTGACCTTCCGTTCCGTTCTTATATTCCTTCAGCTGGATACTTCCGAAGAAATGGTTGGCTTCCTCTCCTTCTTTTACATAGTCCCCGTTGCCGCTCATTTTAAAAAACAGCACTTCAAAGGGGGTAACAAAAATATGATAGCGCTGCAGGTCGCCCCGCCGGGTCCGGTTGGTGATATCAAAGCCATTGTACCCGTTCCGGGTCAGTGCGGTTTTGGAAATGATCTTACCCGGTACATTCTCATAGAGCAGGCTGTCCACTTTCCTGAGTACTTCACCGGTTGTATGGTTCCACATCCAGGCATTGGTCATGATCCGGGTAACCATATAGTAACTGCCATTGGCCATATCAGCATACTGCTGCTGGTCGAGGGCCACATCTTCCCCGAATTTGTAAAACTTCCCGGGGATATCCACTTTATAAAATCCGTCATCCGCCTGTACGGTTTTAAAACTGACCGGCACCCGGATCTTGTCCACGAGGTCCTTGGTCTTACTGGCGCGCTCACCCATTTTCACCGGCCTGAGCTTGTATCCCTTCGCCCTGAGCAATTCAATCACACCCCGGTCACCGGGCAAATGGGCGGCCCCTACCCCTACAAACAGGAGGCTGCCTGACTTAATGATCGAATCAATGGAATGCGCCTGGATCTCATTCCGGCGGTAAAGAAATTTTTCATCAAAAGCGGTGGAGAAACTGTTGTACCGGTTGATCGAATCCAGCAGGTCGAGGTCCCCTTTTCGATAAGCTTCCTGCAGTTTATCAGCGGAATATTCCTCCTCCATGTCCCCGTAACTTCTTTCTTTTCTAGTTTTATCCTTAGCCGCGTCTTTATAAGCTTCCGCCATCAGCCGCATGCTTTCCCCATAATCCTCCACCCCGGACACTTTCTTTCCCCATTTCTTCCCACACTGGTAAATATACATATCGAGGTACGTGTCTTCCTCAAAATCCGCTGATTCATTCCCATAGCTCCGGTACAGCAGGCTGTTGATAGTGGAAGGATTACTGAACAGGGACCGTTCGATTTTTGAATCGTACTTGTAAAATTTCAGGGTATTAATGGTCAGGTAATCTTCGGGTGCACTGGCTTCCGTGTTCCATCCCCCGTACCCGGTATTCCTCTCCCCCAGGTCGTATTTGCTCATGTCCTCCTGCCAGGTCTCCGGGTTGGTTTCCAGGGCCACGACCTGCGCATTTCTTACCGCGGTATAAAAAGAATCCGGCAGGTTGAAAGCCATTTTGCTGCTGACATGCATGGTGCCGATCAGGTAAGAAGGTTTCCCGGTCCCGTTCCCTTTGATCTCCCATAAAATACTGGGGTATTTTTTTTCTTTTGTTTCAGACTGCGCCTGTACTAATAAAACAGAGACGGCGGAAAAAAGGCATAAGGTAATTCGCTTCATAAAGGCTGGCATTCCGGCAATGCCGGTTTTTTGTGATGAACAAATGTATGATGCCGGTTTTCAATAAAAGCATAAAAATCAGGGCCAAAGCGGTCCGGGCCGCCAAATGATGCCCCTGCCTTATTCATCCCAAAAATTAAACGCATATATGATGAAAAAATTGTAATTTTGCCCGCCGCCAAAGGAACGATACAGGGCGGATTGTAACAGTCGCTTTGACCAAACCCGGCGCCGTAAGGCCGGTTAGGAAGAGCCCCGGCATATTGCCCGGTTTGCGTCATGAGACTTTTTGTACTAAACCCAAACACTCATGAAGCTTTCACAATTCCGATTTGACCTCCCCCTGAACCTCATCGCTCAAACCCCTACCAAAAGACGTGAAGACTCCCGTATGATGGTTGTCCACCGTCATACCGGGGAGATCGAGAACAAGTATTTCCGCGACATCATGGATTATTTTGATGACAAAGATTGCTTTGTCGTGAACAATACGAAAGTATTTCCCGCCCGTATGTACGGACGCAAAGAAAAGACCGGCGCCAAGATCGAGGTCTTCCTGCTCCGGGAACTGAATAAACCCAACCGCCTCTGGGATGTGATCGTTGATCCCGCAAGAAAGATCCGTGTAGGCAATAAACTCTATTTTGGCGACCAGGAAGACCTGGTGGCGGAAGTCATCGATAATACCACCAGCCGCGGCCGTACCATCCGCTTCCTCTGGGAAGGCAGCGAAGAGGAATTCCGGGCGCAATTAGAAAAGCTGGGTGAAACACCGCTTCCCAAATACATCAAGCGGAAACCGGATGAAGAAGATAAGGAACGTTACCAGACCGTATACGCGAAACACGAAGGTGCGGTGGCGGCCCCCACGGCCGGCTTACACTTCAGCCGTGAACTGATCAAGCGGCTCGAGATTAAAGGGATCCGCTTTGCCGAAGTGACCCTGCATACCGGCCTGGGCACATTCCGCCCCATTGAAGTGGAAGACCTGAGCAAACATAAAATGGACGCGGAATATTATAATATCGACGAAACGGCCTGCAAAGTGGTGAACAGGGCCAAGGAATACGGCCACCGCGTTTGTTCCGTGGGTACCACCACCATGCGGGCACTGGAATCCTCTTTTACCGCGCAGAAACTGCTGAAGCCTTCTGAGGGATGGACCAATATGTTCATCCATCCGCCATACGATTTCAATATCGCGGACTCGCTGGTTACTAATTTCCATTTACCCAAGACCAGCCTGCTGATCATGACCTGCGCCTTTGCCGGTTATGAACTGGCTATGGAAGCCTATAAAAAAGCAATCAAGGACAAGTATCGTTTCTTCAGTTACGGAGATGCGCTGCTGATCATTTAAGCAAATACCAACTTCATGCTAAGAGGCCGTTCCGGAAGGAGCGGCTTTTTTTTGCCCCGGGGCGGGACAGGCCCCTCCCGATACCGCAAAGTCCATAGATTTGGACGGGTACCATAAATGGCCTTATCCTAATGAGTTCATACAGACAAATCTATTACCATATCGTTTTCGGAACCAAATTCCGGGAGCCGGTCATCCGGGAGGACCGGGAAGAATCCTTGTATAAATACCTGTGGGGCATCGTCAGCAAAAATCAATGCCGGCTTTACCAGGTAAACAGTATGCCGGATCATATCCACCTGCTGACCGACCTTCACCCATCCGTTTCACTGAGTGATTTTATTAAAGACATTAAAGTTTCCAGCAGCATCTGGCTGAAAGCATCCGGAGATTTTCCTCAATTTAAAGGCTGGCAGGATGGTTATGGTGCATTTACCTGTGCAGACAAAGACCGGGAGATGATTACCGGGTATATAAAAAAACAAAAAGAGCATCACAGGAGGGAAAGCTTTTACGAAGAATATAAACGGCTGCCTGGGGAACAGCGCATTGATTTTGATGAAAAATACCTGTTCTGAAATTTTTAGTTCAACCCCTCCGGGGTTGGAGGATCATTTCATTCTCATTTTGCATTAGTCCTCTGAGAAGCAGACCAGCCATTACCCCGGGCTGTCAGGCCTGCAGGAAAAATAATCCGGAGAACCCTTGGCGGGAAAGCCCGGCCCGCTGCGCCTGGCTTAGCGAGGCGAGAGGGCTTTAACTCAAATAGCCACCGGTGCAACCGGTGGTAATGAGCCCGTTAGCACAGCAACCCCAACCTGCTTCGCAAAGCAAAGCAAGGCGAGCGGGGTTGAACAATCATACAGCATCCGCAGGGACACAGATTTTATATTCCGGGCTTTCAGCATTAACTCCCTGCTAACAGCCTTTCATCGTAACTTACAGGAGGAGGAACCGGTTATGAAAAAACTATTTCTCTTATTACCGCTCATTTTTTGTACCAACCTTACAAAGGCGCAAACCTACAAAGAAACAAAGCCGGGTAAAACTCAGGATGAAATACTGAATGAATTGTATTGTTCCGGCCTGTTTAAATCCCCGGAGGGCATCCTGTTTGATATCCAGGCGGTACCGGGTATTGCCGCTTATACCAATATCCTGGACTGGTTACAGGGTCGCGTGGCCGGTTTGCTGGTATACAGTTCCCCGGCTGGTGTCCGGACTCCCCTGCTCAGGGGCCAGGTCCCGGGTATTTATGTGGATGAGATCCCGGTCACAGTTTCTTATCTCGAAATGCTGAACAGCCGTGATATCGGGATCATCAAAGTAATCAAAACCCCATTCTTTGGCGGGTTCAATGGCGGGAACGGGGCCATCGCCATTTATACAATAAGGGGTGATGAGCAAGAAGAGATGGTCATAAAATAAAAAAACTGCATCAATTGCTGATACAGCCTTTTCTTACCGCTAAATTTCATTGATCTTATTCCAACCCGAACATTCCCCTGTTCAGCTGCTGCAGGATTTGTTTTTTATTGGCTGCAGCGATCAGGAGGGAGATATTATGGGGACTACCGCCATAACTCACCATGCGTACCGGGATATTAACGATGGATCCGAAGAGCTTTTTGATAATATACTCTGTCTGTGAAATTTCATTCCCAACGACCGAAATAATGACCTGGTCCCTGTCGACCTCAACGGTCCCGAAGGGTTCCAGTTCCTTCAGGATATCCTTCAGGTTTGCATCGCTGTCGATGGTCAGGGATACGGCCACTTCCGAAGTAGTGATCATATCGATCGGGGTGCGGTATTTTTCAAATACCTCAAATATCTTACGCAGGAAACCATAAGCCAGTAACATACGGCTGCTCTTGATGCGGATAGCAATGATATTGTCCTTGGCTGCCACGGCTTTCACCCCCACACTGCCGGCCTCTTCAGTGATCAGGGTACCCTTTGCCCCGGGCTGCATGGTATTCAGCAGCCTTACCGGGATCTTATAGGTTTGCGCGGGCCAGATAGAAGCCGGGTGGAGGATCTTGGCCCCGAAATAAGCCAGCTCGGCCGCTTCATCAAAACTCATTTGTTCCACCGGCACTGTTTTCTTCACCACCCGCGGATCATTGTTGTGCATGCCGTCGATATCTGTCCATATCTCACAAACGGAAGCGCCGATCGCGGCGGCGATCAGGGAAGCCGAATAATCACTGCCCCCTCTTTTCAGGTTGTCCACTTCACCGCGGGCATTGCGGCAGATATAACCCTGTGTTACAAATAATTTTTTCTCTTTGTTCTGTTGCAGGATCTGGGTCAGTTTTACTTTGATACTCCCGATCTGGGGTTCATCATAATTATCAATCGACATAAACTCCAGTGCCGGCAGCAGCATATGATTGATCCCCATTTCCTCGAGGTAGGTGCAGAACAGTTTGGTGGACAGCAATTCCCCCTGCGCCAGGATGTCTTTGCTCAGCGCTTCACTGAAAGAAATTTTCAGAATAATATTCAGGAATTCGAAATGTTCGGCGATAATTGCTTTCGCCTTCGCCAGTGTCGCTTCTTTTTTCACCAGTTCTTTTATGAATGACTGGTAATGCGCTTCCAGTTTATCAATGGCCTGGCGGGCGCCGTTGCGGTCGCCGCGGGCAATAAAATCACCGATCTCCACCAGGGCGTTGGTGGTACCGGATAAAGCGGACAAAACCACGATTACGGGTTCTGCTTCCTTCGTCACCAGCCCGGCGATATGATGCATCCGCTCCGGTTTGCCCACACTGGTGCCGCCAAATTTCATTACTTTCATCTTGCTGTTATTTAAACGTTACCGGTGAGATTTTTTCATCCGGTTCTTTTGCTTGCAGGCATACCGGTACCGGCTGTGGATCAGCCTTCCCCCCTCCCATAAATTGCAGGATGATGTTTCTGTAAGCGGCGGCAAAGATACCTGATATACCCAATAATTTAACAGGTAAACCCGGTCATTTTACATAAGGTTTCCGGAATTCAGGCAACCACATACTAACTGCCGTAAGTTTAATAATAATTTTTTGAGATCAGAGCCTGACATATTTCATAATGATCTTATTATAGTCTAACTGCACCCAGTTACCTGTCCAGCTAATCCGGGCAATTATGGGATACCCATCTGTATTGTAGTCATAACTCGCATTATAAGTCCAGTTACCCAATACATCCCAGGAATCCCTGAGCATAACCAGGTTGTTTGCGTACCCCTCGCTAAGTCCAAACTCCTTTAAATAATAACCATTGTACCAGCGTAGCAGCCTCCGGAATGGGTTATAATGCTGATCAAAACTTAACTGGAAAACTCTCCTGTCCTCAAAGTCACCTCCAGCCCATATTGAATCAACTCCCGCTACCACATTACCATTGACAAGCGTCCTGGTAAAGAGCACACTATCAACAATTTCCTCAGGGGGATATCCACTGACCGGATCCTGCATAAGCTTTTTCTTGTAAAGATACCTGCCGTTACCAGCCGGTAAACAGGTGATTACTGATTCGTTATATACAGAATTATTGATCCCGTCATAGTTAACCAACGAATCATAGATGATAAATCCATTACTATACCTGTAATAATTAATCGTTGAGTCATACCAGTCATTAAAAGACTTCAGGCTGACAGCAATGTATCACTTCCGTTATACCGATAGAGTGTTGTACCATTTTCTGTGACGTTCCCCAGATTGTAATCCCATTCAATAGTTTTTGAAGGTCTTTTCAGGGCATCATACTCAAATGATACGGCCCATAAAGTATCATTACCCGCGGGCATTGTGGTATCGAGAAAAAAAATTTTACCAAGATAGGTACTGTCTGACTGAAGCCGGTTATCCGGCTCCGGATCAATTTCTTTCTGACAATAACTGATTCCTAAAGCTGCTGACAGCAGTAGAATGCCAAAGGATAAGGTGCGCATATTGAAATAAAAATATTCAGCACAATTTTAATAAAAATTTATCAGAGAGCGCCTGTAAATCTTTCACCACCGGATCCAGTAATGGAATCCCATTCATGCTTCTCTCCACCTCGTACTCACGTTCAGGATCACCCGGAACCAATACTTTCTCTTCTCCCGGCAGGGGCCGGCAGGAACGGAAGCCCTGTATCCAGTGGTCCATGGCTGCTTTAAATTCTCCGGCGGGACGAAAGGCATCGATCCGCATGGCGCCGAGAAAATGCCCGATGCCTTTACCAGGCTGCTGTGCCGGCATGGGCACATAAGCGGGAAAAGGCGGTACCCAGGGTGCATAATTGGCCCCGCTGAGCAAGGCGGAAAAGATATCCACCACGGCACCGAGTGCATATCCTTTATGCGAGCCGTGCTCACGGTCACCGCCCAACGGTAATAAGGCCCCTCCCTTCTTCAGGATATTCGCATCATTGGTTGGATTCCCTTCCGCATCCTGCACCCAGCCATCGGGGGTATCTGCCTTCTTTCTTTGTAAAATTTCCAGTTTGCCGTTGGCCGCAGTGGTGGTAGCCAGGTCGGCTACAAAGGCAGGTTCTTTTCCAGCAGGCGCGGCCACACAGATCGGGTTTGTGCCCAGCATTTTGTCAATGGAAAAAGTAGGTGCCACCAACGGACTGGCATTGGTCATGGCCATCCCGATCATATCATGTTTCAGGGCCATCATGGCATGATAACCTGCAATACCAAAATGATTGCTGTTTTGTACACTCACCCAACCGGTCCCGGCCTGTTTTGCTTTTTCAATGGCAACCTGCATGGCAAAAGGAGCTACAACCAGTCCCAGTCCGCTATCGCCATCCACTACTGCGGTAGAAGGGGTTTCGTGAATGATCTTAATATCCGGTGTAGCATTCACCCGCCTGGCCTCCCATAAACGCACATAACCGCTCAGCCGGGCGATCCCGTGTGAATCAATGCCGCGCAGGTCGGCCGATAATAAGGTCTTTGTGGCGGTAGCGGCATGTTCGGAGGAACAACCGATTTTTTTAAATACGGATTCTGCAAAAAGATATAACTGCTCGTAGGAAAACCTGGTTTCTGCCATAGGGCAAAGATAGGAACTGGCGGGGTTGGGATTATTGATTATTAATTATTACAAAGCGGGAAGAGTCATTATTGGCAGAATGAATCCGGCTATTGAAAAAACGTCAGCTTATACCCCTGTTACGTTAATCCTTGCGAAGCCAATAATTAATAATTAATAACTTATACCCTGTTGCGTTTATCCTTCCGAAGCCAATAATTAATAATCAATAATAAAAATGGGCCGTACCGTTTCCGGGGACAGCCCATCTTTTTTGAAAATTAATTACTACTCAGAACGGCAAATCATCCACCGGTTCAGTAATATCATTGGCAGAAGCCACCGTACCGCCTGCCGCTGAGGATGAGGCGGGGGGCTGGTAAGAAGAAGGAATGCCGCCTGATTCACCCCTTCCGCCGAGGAGCTGGATCTCCCTTACTCGCAGTGAAAGTGAAGAGCCCGGTGTACCATCATTGCGCTGGAAAGACCGGGCCTCCGGCTGACCTTCCACATAGACCTGCTTTCCCTTCGTAAGGTACTGGGCCACCGCGGTACGATCGGTCCAATAGGCGCAATCCACCCAGGTTGTTTTTTCCTGCTGGTTGCCCTGGCTGTCCTTGTACTTTTCCGTATGGGCCACGGTAAAGTTGATAACATTTTTCCCGTTAACGGTGTTGACCACACAGTCTTTCCCGAGATTTCCGATAACCTGCATTTTAATCATAGTGCTCAAATTTTAATGTGACGTAAATTATTAGGACAGCGAAAATAGGATTATTTGGTCAGCCGGCTTCCGGACGGAAAAGCCGGTTTGGCAAATGTGAATAAATTGATCTTACTCTTCTGTCCGGGCACTGGCCGCATCAATGATCCTTCCAAAAAAAATCGCATTCATAAACAGTTTGGTCCCTCCCAGCCAGAAAGCCCGGAAATTGGGATTATCCGCAATATTTATTACGCGGCCATTGCCCAATACCGAAACAATCACGGCCGCTGAATTCCGGATGGCTTCCGCGTTTTCTTTGCTCACCCAGCCACTCTGCAGGGGCCTGGAACCATAATAGAAAGGCGTGGCATAAGGGTTCCTGCTTTTTTCCATAAAAACTTTATTGGCCTTGAACAGGCTGATCGTTTTCTGGTTATACCCGAAGGCCAATGGGTGAGTGAGATCCGCATCCGCAGCAAAAATGGCCCCATATATTTGCTGAGCCCCTTCCATTTGCTCCCGGTCCGTATAAGCAAGGCGTTGCATACTGTCAACCGGCGCCTTGGCCTTTTTCAGTTTAATATCCGTGACCCCGTTTTGTGCTGCCCAACTTACCGCTTCTTCCGTAAGGATCAGGGTGCCGCCGGACTGTACCCATGTTTTTAGTTTGTCTTTATTGAGTTCATTATAATTCCCCCCCACCAGGATCAGGGTATTATACCGGTTCAGCTCAACCCGGTTAAATACGGCCGGCTCCAGGTGTGTGACTGTCATGTTCATCCGCTGGTCCAGTAAATACCAGACCTCTCCGGCATCCAGTGCATTTACACCGGGACCGGTGATCATCGCAATGGCAGGTTTGGTAACCGTTACCTGGCGGCCGCTTCCCAGGGAGGGACCGCTAACGGAATTACCTGTACCGGCAGCATAGGTACTGACCCCGTATTTTTCTGTAACCGCACTGAGTTTAGCAAAAACTTCCTCCCTGTTATCTTTTTGCATCTTCACCGGAATGATGATCGTGCCCGGATTGAATTTCCTGGTCCCGTTTCCAGTGGCTATCTCAAATCCGCCGGTTGCCACTTTCACAATATAACCGGCCTGCAACAGTTCATTCAGTGCCGCAGGCGCGTACAATTCTTCCCATTGCATAAAATAGGCATAGTCGCTGATCCCCCCGTTCAGTTTCTGCAACGGTAATGAGGCGGTGTCCGCCTGGTCCCCGATTTCAAAGGGAGTTTTTATTTCGCGGCAGGGCAATCCGAATGCAAGCGGAAGCGTCCAACTGGTAATATCATAGAAAATACTGTCCCTGTAATCAAGCGTCTTTTCGAATATCCCCCGGATCAGGCTGTGTTGCGGCTGGTTCAGTGAAACCATATATGCGGATCCTTTTTCAAACACACTGTCCTTCCAGTTGCCCGGAACGGAATGCACTTCTACCTGGTGCCGTTTCAGCATTTCCACAAAGAGCGTGGTCCTGGCTTTATCATTTTTATCCCCGAAAACATATCCCTTTACCGCATAGGCTGCCGCTCGGGCAGCGGCCTGTTTGTAAAAATCACGCTGGTAGTCCAGGAATTCTTTTCGCAATGTCTTAGCTCCTTCCAGCGTGGACAATGCCGTCACAAACTGGTTCTTTATGGTGAACGGAAAGCTTAACAAGCCGTTGCCGGTTTCCTGCAGGTGACCGCGGGAAGAACCCTGTTCGAATAATATACCCACGGCCCCGTTTACATCGGGATAGGTAGAGCCTTTCCCATAGTAAAAATCATCATAGTTCTCTTTGGAAAAATAGAGGGAACCGATCTTATCGAGGAACTGTGCATGGAAGCGGCCGAGTTTTCCCGTCAGTTCCTGGTTTTTATCCGGTGTCAGCGGGTTGACACGGGAAGCTACACCCGGCTGAAAAAAGAAACTGGCATTGCTTCCCTGTTCATGGTGATCAGTCAGGATATTCGGTTTCCATAGATGAAACCATTTTAAGCGGTGCCGGCTTTCCGGGTGCACAGCCGGCAACCAGTCGCGGTTGAGATCAAACCAGTAATGATTGAAACGGCCACCCGGCCATACTTCATTGAACTCTCTTGAATTCGGATCACTTACCAGGTTTTTGCCCCGGTGCTGGTTGGCCCAGGTGGAAAAACGCTGCAGCCCATCCGGGTTGAAGGAAGGATCAAGGAGTATGACAACATGATCCAGCAATTCTTCTATTTCTTTTCCCTGGGCGGCAGCGAGGTAATACGCCGTAAGCATACTGGCATTGGCTCCGCTGGGTTCATTCCCATGAATCGAATGACCGATCCATACCACTACGGGCATATCCTCTGTATTCAATGAACCGGATTGCGCGGGGTCGGTCAGCTGCACATGCTGCTGCCGGATCTGTTCCAGGCGGGCCTGGTTCTTTTTGGACGTAATGACCAGCAATACCTGGGGCCGTTTTTCAAAAGTCAGTCCCATCTCTTCCAGTTTCACCCGGTCCGGTGCTGCCGCGGCCACCGCCTTCATATAACTAACCAGCCGGTCATGGGTAACATGCCACTCCCCCACTTCATGATAGATCACATCCGCGGGCCTGGGGATAGCCGGATTGTAAGCCAGGTTTTGTGGTAAATAATAATCCAGGTCCTGGGCGCCGGCGCTGACAGTCATAAACAGCAGCGATAGAAAAAGCAGTTTCTTCATGGTTATAACAGTTGAAATCAGGGGGAAGTTAATACAAAAGGGCTAAACATACAGGCAGCCAGCTCATTAGGGATTTACCTGATTCGAAAACCCCAACCCGGGCTTTCCTTTATATTTGCAGTTTGTTTCCGTGATAAACAGGGAAAGAAAACAGGAATCATTATGAGCCGTAAAGGAAAAGTATTGGTGGCGATGAGCGGCGGTATTGACAGTACCGTTACGGCCCTTATGCTCAATAAAGAAGGTTATGAAGTGGTGGGGATCACCATGAAAACCTGGGATTACGCCGCCAGCGGGGGCAGCAAAAAGGAAACCGGCTGCTGCAATCTGGATTCCTTCAATGATGCCCGCCAGGCCGCAGTGGAACATGGTTTTGCCCATTATATCCTGGATATCCGCGAGGAATTCGGGGATTTTGTGATCGAGAATTTTGTAGAGGAATACCTGGCCGGTCGAACCCCCAATCCCTGTGTGCTTTGTAATACCCACATCAAGTGGAGGGCCCTGTTAAAAAGAGCGGATGCCCTGGGCTGTGAATTTATTGCGACCGGGCATTATGCCAAGGTAAGGCAACAGGACAATGGCCGGTTTGTGATCAGCAAAGCGGTGGACGAAACCAAGGACCAGAGTTATGTGTTATGGGGGCTGCAGCAGGACCTTCTGCGCCGCACTTTATTGCCCCTGGGACCCTATCGCAAAACGGAGATCCGGCAGATGGCGCTTGATTTCGGTTACCCGGAACTGGCCAGGAAGCACGAGAGTTATGAGATCTGCTTTGTCCCGGATAATGATTACCGGGGCTTTTTAAAACGCCGGGTGGAAGGGTTGGAAGAAAGGGTGGCCGGTGGAAATTTCATCGATAAGTACGGGAAAATAGTAGGGCAGCACAAAGGCTATCCGTTTTATACCATCGGGCAGCGAAAAGGCCTTGAGATCGCTTTTGGGAAACCGGTGTTTGTTACCCGGATCGATCCCGTTAACAATACGGTGATGCTGGGAGATGAAGAAGACCTTGAACAGGATGAGATGACCGTTGGAAAACTCAACCTGATCAAGTACGACCAGGTAATCCCGGGAATGGAAGCGGTTACCAGGATCCGTTACAAGGACAAAGGCAGCCTGTCCACCCTGAACCCCGAAAACGGGACCATGAAAGTCCGTTTTTATGAAAAGGCCAAAGGCATTGCACCGGGACAGAGTGCTGTATTTTATGAGGGAGAGGATGTGATCGGTGGAGGGATTATTCAGTCCGGAGTCAGGAGTTAGTAGTCGGGAGTCAACAGCGCCTCCTTAGATTTTTTATCATAATATTGATACTGATTTTCAATTACTTAAATGATAAAATTACTCGCTTTACGGTATCTGACTGCCGACTACCGACTGCCGGCTACCGACTGATTATCAGGGCAATAAATCCCAAAAAACAACGTTATACCCCGGGAGGCTTCGTTTCCCCGCAATTTGTTTGTAGTTTTAGACATTAATTTTTGTATCCGTGAACAAAGAAAAACCACTTATGAGAATTTTCTACCCTGTTCGCCTATGCCTGCTGGCCTTTATCAGCATCGCCCTTTTTTCCTGCAGCGAAAAAGAAAGTTTTACATCAGCTCCCCTGTCAGATTACCTGCCCCTCACTGCCAAAAAATTTATTACCTACCGGCTGGATTCCATGGTATTTACCAATTTTGGCCGCAGCAGCGAGATTCATAAATACCAGGTAAAACACCTGATTGACACCCTGATCACGGACAATCTCGGGAGACCTGGTTACCGCGTTTACCGGTTCCTCAGTGATTCAACCGGAACACAACCCTGGCAGCCTGCCGGATCCTATTTCATTACGGCCCTGGCCGACCAGGTGGAAGTAGTGGAAGACAATCTCCGTTTCATCAAAATGCATTTGCCCCTCCGCAACGGCTTCAGTTGGA
>JBBIGW010000069.1:0-17747 GCA_037447355.1 Bacteroidia bacterium
TTTGGTTCACATACCGTACCCGCCCTGGCCCTGCCGCCACAGGAGGGCAGTCACCGCATTCTGCATATTCACAAGAATGTACCCGGGGTGCTGTCCGCGATCAATACCCGCTTATCCCAAAACAATATCAATATCGTGGGGCAGTACCTGAAGACCAATGAGGATATTGGTTATGTGGTGCTGGATGTGGACAAGAAGCTGTCCACCCAGGCCCTGCATTTACTGAAGGACGTGAAGGAAACGATTAAAGTGCGGGTGCTGTATTAACCGGTAACTATAAAGCCAACCTATATGCGCATTTTTTTCTTTTCGGCCCTCATGGCCTCCCTGTTCCTGGCTGCCTGTAAACAACCCGCAAAGAAAAGCAGCCCGGGCAGCCTGGATGAACTGGCCAAAGAGGTCAGGAAGAATTCTCCCGGTGTCAATGCCGGCAGCGGTCATTTTTCCATTGTCCCGGCGGAAGGCTGGACCAAACTGGACACCAGTATCATGGGATTGAATTGCACGTTTATCACTTCCCGGCCGGAGTCTGAGAAGGATCATTTCAGGGAAAACCTGAATGTGGTGACAGAGCGCTGCGGTTCCATGGGACTGGATGAATATTATTCAGCGGCCGTCAGCAATATGGAGACCCTGAGCGGTTTTAAACTCGGAAAAGTGTCGGATAAATCGATCGGCGGTACGGAATTTAAAAATGTGAAATACACGCATGTGTACAGCGGTATACCCGTCGAAGTGGATCTTTATATCACGATCAAAGAGGGCATTGCCTACCTCATTACCTGCAGCGCTTTAAGCGGGGAGATGGAAAAATGGGCTCCCCGGTTTGAGGCAATGGTCAGCAGTTTCTCTGTGAGTTAAAGGGGCGGCAAAATAAATTTCCTATATTTTCAATAATTATTGAAAATATAGTATGTTTGTGTTGTAAAACGCAAACCATGAAAGTCGTTATCGCAGGAGCAGGGTTCGGGGGATTGCGGCTGGCCCGCCTGCTCCATAATAAACCCAGCCTTGAAGTCCTGCTCCTGGACCGCTTCAATTACCACCAGTTCCAGCCCTTGTTTTACCAGGTTGCCACAGCCGGTTTGGATGCCAGTAATATTTCCTTTCCGCTCCGCAAGGTCTTTCAGAAAAGCCGGAACGTGAGGATCCGGCTGGCAGAACTGAAAGAAGTGGTACCGGCTGAAAACAAGATCATCACATCAGACGAAGAGATCGGTTATGATGTACTGGTGCTGGCCACTGGTGCGGATACCAATTTCTTCGGTAATACCGGGTTGGCACAGCATGCTTTTCCCATGAAATCAACCGTAGAGGCCCTCCAGATCCGGCACCGCCTGCTGCAGTTGTTTGAACAGGCCCACCGGATCAAAGAGGAAGCCGAACTGCAGCGGGTCATGAATATTGTAGTTGTCGGTGGAGGACCCACCGGTGTGGAAGTGTCGGGGGCGCTGGCCGAAATGAAAAAATATGTGCTTCCCAAGGACTATCCCGAGCTCGATTTCTCCCGGATGAATATTTACCTGCTGGAGGGGAGCAGCAAGACGCTTTCTGCCATGCGGGAACAGTCTTCCGAACGATCCCGTATTTATCTCGAAAGACTGGGTGTAAAACTGATGACCCATACCCTGGTGAAGAATTATGACGGCCGGGAGGTGGAACTCAGTGACGGAAGCAGGATTCCTGCAGCCACTGTGATATGGGCGGCTGGCATTAAAGGAAATATTCCAAATGGATTTGAAAAGACTATAATAGCCAGGGGAAACCGGGTGAAAACAGACCGGTATTGCCGGGTACAGGGATTCGAAAATATCTATGCGCTGGGTGACCTGGCCTGTATGGAAACGCCCGCATACCCGAATGGTCACCCGCAGGTAGCGCCGGCCGCCATCCAGCAGGCCGAACTGCTGGCCATTAACCTGAGACTAATAGAAAAGAAATCAGCACCGGAACGATGGGTTGAATTTGAATACCGCGATAAAGGCTCTATGGCCACAGTAGGCCGGAACCTTGCCGTGGTGGATCTGCCAAAGCCGAAACTTTCCTTCGGGGGTTTCTTTGCCTGGCTGATCTGGATGGGTTTGCACCTGATGCTGATCCTTGGAGTGAAGAACCGGTTCTTTGTGTTTATGAACTGGCTCTACAATTATATCACCTATGACCAGAACCTGCGGCTGATCTTTCGTGAATTTTACCGGGATGAACAAACAAGTAAAAACAAACCATTATGAAAATCAATATACCTGACTGGCTCATCATTGCAGGCGGGATCGGCCAGATTTTTACCGCACTGATCTATCCCTTTATCCGGCACCGGGTTTTTGACTGGTACAATGATATAAAGAAGCTGAAACCGCTGAACCAGGAGATCGCGAAAACCTACGGGCATTATATTCAGGGTTTGAATTTTTCTTTCGGGCTGATCGCCCTGTTGCTGACCAGCGACCTGAAGAACCAGTCCGGACTGGCCCTGGCCATCACGGGATTGATTGCTGCTTACTGGATTGGTAAACTGGCGACCCAGCTGGCCTATTACCCGATGTATGAAATTCCAAAGAAATGGATCTATAAAGCCGGTGAGATCGGAATGAATACCTTATTTATCTTATTCGCGGTAGTGTTTACCTTGTTGTTTGTACACAACCTCGGAGGAGTCAACGGACCCCGCCGTTAAGGTTTACCTGTTGAAGTATTCATGATGCGATGGCTTTAAGGATCTTCCGGGCCCTGGAACGGAAGGCAGCGGATTCATATTCCCAGCGGTCCTCAATGATGGTTTTCAGTTCGGTCCGGATCTCCGGGTATTGTTTCGTAAGATTATACAATATAGTCAGCGAGAAAGCCTTGATGGCCGGTTTTTCTGAAACTGATTCAATATATTCAAAGCAGGTATTCATCAGGTCACCACGAAAGCGCTCAGGGATGTCTAAATCCTGGAGCATCCGGACTGTGTTCCGTTTAACCGCGTTATGAAGCCCTGGCTTTTTCAGGTTTTTCAGCAGTTTCGAAAAATGGGGCCGGATAAAGGAAGGGTGGGCTTCAACCGCATAACTGAGTGGCCAGGCCGCCCGCTGACTCACACAATCGTCCTTATCCGCCAGGAATAACCGGAAGAGCTCATCAAATTTTTTTTGATCGCTGCCGACCCAGCCGACAATTTTCAGGCAATTCGCCTTGCTGTGTTCTTTCAAAATGGTATCCCTTAACGACATGGCTGCAAACTACTACAGTCTGCTGTTATGACCATAGGAATGGCATCCTGTCAATTTTCAAAATGATGTTTTACGGGAAAATCGCAACTTCGGGGCACACCGGCTAAAAGCCGAAAATAAATGAGTTCTTTTTCCTATAATTTATATTATGTTAAATTATGATTTTCAAGAAAAGCCACACTTAAGTGGCTTTTCTGTCAAACCAATATAGGTTAATTCTTTATGGAGTCATATACGTCATTCCACTTCTTCTCCTCTGCCGCGTATTTGGCCTGGTCAGCCGGTTTGCCTTTGGACATTACCTTCTTGAATGCAAAGATATCAGCGAGATAGCTGGCTGCTTTCTTGTATTGCTGCTTATCCCTCGTTTCCAGGTGGTCTTTGGCTGCCAGGATAGCTGCCGCTTTTTCGTAAGGCTCACGGGCGCCTTCCAGGGTTTCCCCATATTCTTTATCGAGGGCATCTCTTTTGGCCACATCTTCCTTGGAAGCCATCGTGCCGGGTTTGGTACGGGCCTTCATATCCTTGGCATGGGCTTCCCTTTTCTCGTTAACCAGGGTGGCTTTGTTGATAAAATGATCGCCGATATAGAGATAAGGGATCTCGTAACCCGGTTTGCCATTGGCTGATTTATTGAAAGCTGTGATCATTTTCTTTTCCAGTTCAGCCGCATTCGCCGGCGGCGCGGGAGGATTTTCGCCCTTGGGGTTCAGGGTATCATAAATGATCTCCCCGAGTACCTGGTTGGCTTTCTGGTTGTCAGGATCCGTAGCCATTACCTGCTCGAGGGCCGCCAGTTTATCATTGAAATTATCCATCAGGCCAACGGCAAAGTCGATCTTGTCATAGTTGAAATAATCACTCTTGGGATACAGGTCCTTCCCCAGGGCTTTGTATTTTTCAAAAGCCGGCATATCCTTTTTGGCAAATGAATGGCTGACGAGGAAGCGATATACGCCTTCAAAACCATCCCCTGATACTTTACCTTCAGCCAGCCGGGTATAATAAGTGGCGGCATCATCCGCATTCCCTGATTTTTCCGCTGTGATGCCGGCGAGGATCAGTACATTGGTATCCAGTGTGGTGGTCAGCAGTTTCCGGGCGATCAGGATATCGGAATATTCCACTGCTTTTTTCAGTTTCACCAGCCCCGTAGCCCATTTGTTACTGCTGTAATCTTTGTACCCCGTGGTGTAAAAATTGGAATACAGGTTGATCGGCCCGTTCTGGTAGGAAAGATCACTCAATAATTCCATTTTAGGATCCATGGATTTAAATTTGGCAAATGCATCATCTGCTTCTGTCATCAGTTGTTCTGCCTCCGGTGTATTTTTTTTGGTTTCCGATGCCCCCAATCCTGCATAAATAGCGGCCTTCAGGATAAACGCCTCGGGTTTGGAGGCAAATTTCGCATTCGTAAAAGCCTTATCCAGCTCCGTTTTTGCTTTCTCAAACTGGTTGAGCATAAAGAGGGTTTTTACCTCATCGTATTTCTGAGCAGAGACTGCTACGACTGACAGGCTGACCGTTAATAGAAGGAAGAACCTTTTCATTTTATTTGATTGAGTTGTTAAATGTTTATTCAGTAACACTTTCAGTAGATGGATTTTCGCCCGTTCCGGTTGCGTTTGTGTCCCCGTTACCCGGGTTTTCCGCCTGGGTTTCTTCCGCATGCCCCCCGTTACCGTTCTGGGTCTGGTCGTCCAGGCTGGTAATAGCCGCGATCTCATCTCCTTCATCGAGACGGATCAGTTTAACGCCCTGGGTAGCCCGGCCCTGTTCACTGATCCCGCTGACCGGCATCCGGATGGTTACCCCGCTCTTACAGGTGATCATGATATCCTCTGTTTCCGAAACAGCGAGAATACCCACCAGGGATCCTGTTTTATCGGTCACATTGATGGTCTTTACCCCTTTCCCGCCCCGGTTGGTAAAGCGGTATTCATCCACTGCGGTCCGTTTCCCAAAGCCTTTTTCACTGACCACCAATACTGTTTTCGATGCATCGGTTCCCGGGTTTACACAAACCATACCCACCACTTCGTCCTGTTCATTGTCCACTTCAATACCGGCCACGCCGATCGCGCCCCGCCCGGTAGGCCTTACTTTTTCTTCTGAGAAACGGATGGCTCTTCCACTCTTCACGGCCATCATAATTTCGCCGTGCCCGTCGGTTAATCTTGCTTCCAGCAATTCATCGCCTTCTACAATGGTGATCGCGTTTACACCGGTCTGGCGCGGACGGCTGAAGTCCAGCAGCTCGGTTTTTTTGATGATCCCTTTTTTGGTACACAGCACAATATTGTGTGATTTCACAAACTCCTCGTCTTTCAGGTCCCTTACATCAAGGATGGCCCTTACTTTATCATCCGGCGGTAATTGCACCAGGTTCTGGATCGCCCTTCCCCTGCCGGTTTTTTCTCCTTCCGGAATTTCGTATACATTCAGCCAGTAACACCTTCCTTTTTCCGTAAAGAAAAGCATGGTATGGTGGGTGGACGCTACAAAGAGGTGTTCGATATAATCCTCTTCGCGGGTCTTACCGCCCATTACCCCTCTTCCACCCCGCCGCTGCGCCCGGTATTCTTCTGCCGGCGTGCGTTTGATATAACCGAGATGGGAAATAGTGATGACCACATCTTCTTCCTTGATCAGGTCCTTGATCTTTACCTCGTCATCAAGGTAGGTGATCTCAGTCTTGCGGGTATCGCCGAACTTGTCTTTTATTTCAATCAGTTCCGTTTTGATCAGCTCAAAGCGCATGACTTCATTCGACAGCAATTCATTCAGGTGGGCGATCAGTTTCATCAGTTCATCAAATTCTTCCTTGATCTTGTCCCTTTCCATACCGGTCAGCCGCTGCAGGCGCAGTTCAAGTATGGCTTTGGCCTGTATTTCATCGAGCCCCCAGCCCGCATTGATCAGGTTGTCCTTCGCGATCTCCGGTGTGGCGGAACTGCGGATCAGGGCGATCACTTCATCGAGGTGGTCGAGGGCGATCAGGTAGCCTTTTAAAATATGGGCGCGCTTCTCGGCCTCATTCAGTTCGTATTTTGCCCGGCGGACAACCACTTCGTGACGGAACTCCACGAACTCACTGATGAGTTCTTTCAGGTTAAGGGTTTTGGGCCTTCCTTTTACGATCGCCACATTGTTGATCCCATACGAGGTCTGCAGGTCGGTATGCTTGTAGAGCTGGTTGATGATGACATTGGCAATGGCATCCCTTTTCAGGTCCAGCACCACCCTTGTCCCCTCTTTTTCATTCGATTCATTGTTCACATGGGCAATGCCTTCAATGATCTTTTCATTGACCAGTTCGCCGATGCGGTTGGTCAGGGCATCGCGGTTGACCTGGTAGGGTACTTCGGAAATGATCACCTGCTCACGGCCGCTGGGCTTGGTTTCCACGGTCAGTTTACCACGGACCACCACCCGGCCCCGGCCGAAATGCATGGCGGCCTTCACTCCTTCCATCCCATAAATAATTCCCCCGGTCGGGAAATCGGGTGCTTTTACATGCTGCATCAGCTCATCGACCGTTATTTCACGGTGATCAATAAACGCAATACAGCCATCGATCACTTCCGTCAGGTTATGCGGCATCATATTGGTGGCCATCCCCACAGCAATCCCGCTGGAGCCGTTGACCAGCAGTTGCGGAATGCGGGTGGGCAGCACCGTGGGTTCTTTTTCCGAATCATCGAAGTTCAGCTGGAAATCCACGGTATCCTTCTCGATATCATCGAGCATGTGTTCGGCCAGCCGTTCCAGCCGGGCCTCTGTATAACGCATGGCCGCGGGACCATCGCCATCCTGGTTTCCGAAGTTTCCCTGCCCGTCGATCAGGGTGTACCGCATGTTCCATTCCTGCGCCATACGCACCATGGCGTCGTATACCGAGGTATCCCCGTGCGGGTGGTATTTACCCAATACTTCCCCCACGATACGGGCTGATTTCTTAAACGGTTTATTGTAATGAATTCCCAGTTCATTCATCGCAAACAAAACACGGCGGTGAACCGGTTTCAGCCCGTCCCGCACATCCGGCAGGGCGCGGCCCACAATGACCGACATCGAATAATCGATATAGGCGGTTTTCATCTGCTCCTCTATATTGACGGGAATTATCCGGTTATGATCACTCGTTTCCTGCGGCGTTAAATTCTCTTCCATTTCTTGTTGTTTCCGGCGGCTGTTTAAAAGTTGATTTTTGTGTCTTTTTCCTCCGGAAAAAAGGGTTTTTCCGGGGTCTGCAAATCTACTTTTTTACGCCCTGAAAACCTGATAAAGCAGCTTGTTTTTTGGGCTATTTTATCCACGTTTGTGAATAGGCAATGCAAGGGAAAACCACCCTTGTTTTTCCCGTGGAAACCCGGCTGTATAACCCGTAAAAACGATGGGCCGGTTATAAAAAAAGCCCCGGGGGGCTCCTGTTAATTTAATAAAACCGTTATTTGCCGCGTGGGGTCAGCGGGATATAAATGCTGAACTGGATAACCCCGTTCTTAAAATCCGGGTTCACTTCATTGGAAGGGCTGAAATCCCCGACCTTGCTCAGGCCGGCTGTGTACCTTGCACCCAGGCCAAAACCAGCCTTACCCCGGTAACCCAGTCCGGCAGCGACAGAGAGGTCAAGGTTTTTGGCGAAATCTTTCAGGGTGCTGCTGCCAAAATCATCGGATAGTTTGAACCCAACCTGGGGACCCGCTTCCATATAAAAGCCTCCCTGCAGGTAAAACTGGGCCATTACCGGGACATTGATATACGTGACTTTCCAGTCATAACTGCCCGAAACGCTGTCAATTTTGGCTCCCTGGGTGGAGACCATGATTTCCGGTTGCAGGCCAAAGGACGCTATTTTGAATCTCAGGTATAAGCCCCCGTGAAATCCGACCAGGGCTTTCTTTTTTACCGCTTCAAAATCACCCCCGGTAAAATTGCTGATATTGGCACCAGCTTTCAGGCCGAACTGGAAATGCTGGGCAAAGGAAACCCGGACCATGGCCGCGAATAACAGCAGCAGGATAATCTTTTTCATATGTTTTGTTTTAGAGAGATTAAGAGAGGGGAAAGCGATGCAAAGATAAATCTGTTTTATTTCAGAATCAACCATGATATTTGTACAGGATCATTCCGGTATGGCAATTTGAATGCCGGGGTATTTTTTTCTGAAAACAATGCACATGAAAACGATCTTGCTGTTTGGCGCGGGGAAATCGGCGACTGTATTGATTGATTATTTATTGCAGCATGCGGCTGCTGAAAACTGGCAGTTGCTGCTGGTGGATGCCGACCTGGAGCTGGCGCGCTCCAAAACAGCGGGCTCTCCCCATGCCACTCCCCTCTCCTTCGATATCAATGAATCAGCCGAAAGGGACCGCTATATCCGGCAGGCCGGTATTGTGATCTCGATGTTGCCCGCCCACCTGCATATTGAAGTGGCTAAAGATTGTATCCGGTTGCAAAAAAACCTGCTAACCGCCTCCTACCTGGATGCGGAGATCAGAAAACTGCAGCCGGAAATCGATAAGAATAAACTGCTTTTTCTTTATGAAATGGGACTGGATCCGGGTATCGATCATATGAGTGCCATGCAGCTTATTGACCGGATCCGGGCAAAAGGCGGCGTAATCACTTCTTTTAAATCTCACTGCGGCGGCCTGGTGGCCCCGGAGAGTGATGACAATCCCTGGCACTACAAAATCAGCTGGAACCCGCGGAATATTGTATTGGCAGGAAAAGCAGGTGCACATTACCGGGAGAATGGGGAGGAGCGGAACATTTCTTATGCGGAACTTTTCCGGTCCGGTCACCGGGTGCATGTCCCGGGGCTGGATACCCTTGGCTGGTACCCCAACCGGGACTCGCTGGGATATATGCCCTTGTACGGACTGGAGCAAACAGCGACCTTTATCCGCAGCACCCTCCGTCACCCGGATTTTATGTACGGCTGGAATAATATCATTGAACTGGAACTGACCGGTGAAACGCCACAGTATGAAACAGACGGCAAAACATTGCAGGAGCTGTTTAAGGAGCATATGGACAAGCATGGCTTTGGCGACTGGCTGAACAGGAAACTGACCGAACGTTTCGGCCAGACCCGGGAATTGCTGGATAAACTGATGCAATTAGCGGAAGCCGAAAGTGAAGAAGAGGAAGTCCCTGCTTCCTTCCTGGCAGCGGATGAGAAGGGAAATTTGCAGGAAGTGGAAACCGGTGAGGTAAAAAACCGCGCGGCGGAGATCATGGCACAGCAGATGCACGAGGCCAATCTCACTTTAAAGCAATTGTTTTTTCTCGGACTGGATGATGACAGGACGCTGGTGAATAAAGGACTTTGCAGCGCGGCCGACCTGCTGCAATTTGCCCTGGAGAAAAAATTAGCCCTGAAACCGGAGGATAAGGACATGATCGTAATGCTGCACGAACTGGAATATTCAGTAGACAACCGGCAGTCAGCGACCGGCAGTTCGCTGGTCGTAAAGGGCGAAAACAGTTTGCGCACGGCCATGGCCAAAACGGTAGGTCTGCCACTGGGTATTGCGGCCCGCCTGATCCTGAATGGCGAAATTAACCTGACCGGGTTGAGAATACCCACGTCCAAAGAGATTTATGAACCGGTGCTGGCGGAACTGGCAACTTACGGAGTGCAGTTTACAGAACAGCATTCCTGATCCGGTCACAGCAACTATGCTTTATGAAACCCGGTTTATGATCCCCATTACCGGATATTGGATAAAAGCTGTTTCAGCTCATCAATGCCTTCCGTAGCCGGTTTTTCAATTGCGGTCAGCCGGTCAGAATTACTGATATAAGGGGTCTTCTTATCAAGTATGAAAACAGGAATTCCGGGTCGGGTATAATTGACCAGTCCTGCGGCGGGGTACACCACTAATGAAGTACCGATTACCAAAAAAATATCGGCTGATGCTACTGTTGGTACAGCCTGTTCCATCATGGGAACCGCTTCTTCGAACCAGACAATATGCGGGCGCAACTGGCAACCGTCTTCCGCCGTATCTCCCAGTTTGATATCCCCGTTGATCGCATATACAAGTTCCGGATCCCTTTCACTGCGCATTTTCAATATCTCTCCATGCAGGTGCAGGATTCGGGTTGAACCGGCCCTCTCGTGCAGGTCATCAATATTCTGGGTGATGATGGTAACGTCAAAATCCTTTTCCAGTTCCGCCAGTCCGTAATGGGCGGCATTCGGCTGTGCCTGCAGTACGTTTTTTCTCCTGTAATTATAAAAATCCAACACCCGCTGCGGGTCTTTCCGCCAGGCCCGGGGTGTGGCCACATCCTCAATATTGTATCCTTCCCATAAACCGTCGCTGTCACGGAAGGTTTTTAACCCGCTCTCGGCGCTGATCCCCGCCCCGGTAAGGACGATGAGCTTCTTTTTTGGCATGTGTAAAAGTAGAGAAAAAGTTGTCAGTTGATAGTTGACAGTTGTCAGGACGTACTAACAACTGTCAACGATCAATCCAATCAAGCAGTTTTTTCCTTATTCCTGAATTTTTTAAAAAGGATAATCCCCAGAAAAGTAGTAAGCAATAATGGCCAGATAGCGACCAACCCGATAAAAAATTCACTGAGCCAGGCTCCGCCTTCTTTAAAAGAATGGACGATTCGCTTTCCAAATGAGGGGGTGGAGGTTTCAGCCGCCGATGCATTGAGTACCTGGTAATAGGTCAGGTTAATGGTGCTGTATGCTGCGGCATGCCCCAGGTATTCCACCCGGCCGGCTGCCGATTCTATTTCTTCCTGGATCCCATTGATCTCTGACTGCACATTCAGAATCTCTTCCATATTCCGGGCCTGTTTCAGCAAATCAAGATACCGCAGCCTCACCTGTTTTTTGGATTCCATCCGGGAACGGGTGTCCACGAATTCGGTAGTAACATCCTGGGAACTGATTCTTCTCTCATGCACTTTTTCCACTTTCTCGGACAGTTGTACCAGGGCATTGTCAAACTGGTCAACCGGTATTTTGATGACGAGGGCATTTTCCAGTTTATAGGCTGTTTCGGTTTGTTCTTCCTGCGCAATATATCCCCCCAGGTTTTTAACTTTCTCACGTAATAAGGCATAAAAATTATTTCCATCGCTCACTTCCAGTTGCAGGGTTGCATTTTTGATAATCTTCTTGTCCCAGTCTGTATGAGCGACAGCCGGTTTATTATCAGCAGGACCCTGTTTTCTTTTCTGATCAACTATTTGCGGAGAGGCGGTACTGTCCGTTGTATACAGACCCTTATCCGGCATGGACATTGTTTCTTTTAAGGATGACAGCTCTGCTTTATCCTGGTTTTTGCCCTGGTTATGGCAGGACATGACGATCGTAAGCAGCAGGGTTGCTGCAATGCAGTGAATGTATTTCATGGCAATTATTTAAAAAGTAAGATGAGGGAAAGGTGGTTTTACATAAAGAATGCCCCGTTGCGGGAACGGGGCATTCTTCTCATTTCCGGGTGAATGTTCGGACCAGGCTGTCGGCCCCCTTCAATTGCAGGCTGTCGCTGGTCAGCCGGATGACGGTAAAAAGGTCTGCGGTGGAATCAGCCGCATTCTCTTTGACCAGTAGCTGTCCGGTCTTGTCCCATTCATAGCGGAAACTGTCTGTTTTTGACGCAGCTGTATCGGCAATAAGTGCCAGTCCGTACTGCTGAAATTCATACTGGTAGTTTGTTTTCAGACTGTCCCTTCCCGTAAGACGGCCTTCTGTATTCCATTTCCCCAGGATCAGTTCCTGGTTGATGAAAACCGGTCCGGTGTTTTTCTTTTTCTGAATGAACAGGAAATAGGCGGCTGCCCCGGCTGCCAGGACCAGCAGCCCGATGAAGATTTTTTTCATGGCTATACTTTTTTAAATGATAAAACTGAGAATCTGTTATTGATTCCCGTTAGCCATAAAAAGTAACCCGGCCGAAATGTTAAAAGGAAGGCGACTACTAACTTCCGACTATTGACTACCGACTAAACCAACTCCCCCGCCATTTCCATCACAATCTTCCACTCTTCCTCCGTTACCGGTTGTACCGATAAACGGCCCAGCCTGACTAAAGCCATATTCGCCAGCCTTTTTTCCGCCTTGATTTGTGAAAGACTGACTGGCTTTTTTAATTTCCGGTGCGGTTTAAAATCCACTGCCACCCAGGTTTCTTCGTTGGAGGTTGGATCCGGGTAGGCCTCCCTGGTCACTTTGGCAATGCCCACAATCTCGGTTCCCTCGTTACTGTGATAGAAAAATGCCAGGTCTCCTTTTTTCATGGCACGGAGATGAATCCGTGCCGCGTAATTGCGTACTCCGTCCCAGCCCGTTTGCTGATCTTTTTCAAATTGATCCCAGGAATACTTGAACGGTTCGGATTTGATAAGCCAGTATGCCATGTATTTAAAGTTAAGAACCCAAATTTAGGGTAAGCAAAATAAAAAACGTGGTCCGGGCAATCCGGGCGTTCCCCGTTTTCCGTACCTGTACCTGATTATGCATGATTGTTATTCCCGGCCCTTTTTAGCATTACATTAAACATTAAAACAAAAATCAATTATGAGAAAGATCGTTCTGGCAGGCCTGATGCTTGCCGCTATTTTATCAGTGAACAGTGCATCCGGACAAGGCAGTATGATGAAGGAAAAAACAGTGGAAGTGGGCGGTGCCCCGATGTATCCTTCTAAAACCATTGTGGAAAATGCTATGAATTCGAAAGACCATACCACCCTGGTGGCTGCTGTGAAAGCTGCAGGTTTGGTGGAAACCCTGCAAAGTGCCGGACCGTTCACTGTATTTGCACCCACCAATGCCGCTTTTGCCAAACTACCGGCGGGCACAGTAGAAATGCTCCTTAAAACGGAGAACAAAGCCATGCTCACTGGTATCCTGACCTACCATGTGGTGGCGGGTAAACTGGATGCTAGGACCCTTGAAGCAAAGATCAAAGAAGGAAATGGCAAGGCCATATTAACCACCGTTGCAGGAGGAAAACTCTGGGTGATGAAAAAAGACGGGAAGTTCCGGATCAAAGATGAAAAAGGCGGAATGGCCACGATAACCATCCGGGATGTGTACCAGCGCAATGGCGTGATCCATGTGATTGATGGGGTGCTGATGCCTTAAAATGAGCATTGAAAATTGAGCATTGTGTATTGAGTCTTGCGGGAATTTTCAATATTCGATGCTCAATGCTCAATTTACAATATTACCAGCCGCTGGCCAGTACATCAGCCAGGTGCATGGTTTTTAACGTATAGCCCTTGTTCCGGATATAGCCCTCCAGGTGCATGAGACAGGAAAGATCGGTGGAGATCAGGTAGTCGGCGCCGGTAGCGATGGCGTTCTCTACTTTCTGCTCACCCATTCCCACAGAGATCGCATCGAATTTGATCGCGAAGCTGCCGCCAAAGCCACAGCAGGTTTCCGGTTCATTCATTTCGGTCAGCATGAGTCCTTTTACATTGGCTAATAATTTCCGCGGACCTTCCTTGATCCGGCATTCCCGCAGGGCGGCACAGGAATCATGGTAAGTGGCTTTGCCGTTCAATTCAGCACCCAGTTTCTCAACCCCCAGTACGTTGGTGAGGAATTCGGAAAATTCAAAGATCCGCTTGCCGATATCCTGCACAGCATGATGTTGGGAAGAATTTTCAAAGAGGGACTGGTAATAATTTCTTACAAAACCCACGCAACTGGCACTGGGTCCCACGATATAATCCGTTCCGCCGAAATCCTTCAGGAATTTGCTGCAAACCGATTTGGCATCGCCCCGGTAACCGGCATTAAAAGCGGCCTGCCCGCAGCAGGTCTGGTTGCTGTTATAGGAAACCGTGCAACCGGCTTTCTCCAGTACTTTCACCATATTGAACCCGGTGTCCGGGTACAACTGGTCCACGAAGCAGGGAATGAAAATCTGTACGTTCACCGTTTATTTTTTTAAAGTTTCCAGGAAGCTGATCATTTTAAGCGCGGTAAAGGCTGCTTCTTCTCCTTTATGTCCGTGCTTGCCACCGATCCTTTCCATTGCCTGCTCCTCGTTATTTACGGTCAGTACACCAAAGATAGTTGGTACCGGCAAGCTAAGGTTCAGCTGCAGCACCCCGTTGGTCACCGACTGGCATACATACTCAAAATGCGGGGTATCTCCTTTGATGACACAACCGAGGGCAATAAAGGCATCCGGTCTTTCTTTTTTGCCGCTATGTTCCCAGTAACTTTTAACCGCGAAAGGGATCTCCACGGCACCGGGTACCGTGAGTACGATTATTTTCTTTACTCCGTGTTTTTCCAGCACCGCTATGCAGCCTCTTTCCAGCTGTTCGGTGACCGCTGCATTCCAGTCGGTTCTGACCAAAACAATACAGGCATCCTTTTTAAGAATGCCTGTATCCGGATCGGTCAGCTTACTGTTGGTAATAGCTGCCATAATTATTTTTCCGTGTTATAAACTCCGAGCTGGGCCAGGTTGTTGTCGGCATCAAACGCCTGCTGGCTGCGGGGGAATTTTTCTTTGATTTCTTTGTACAATTCAATTGCTGCTTTCTGGTTCTTCATCACCCGGTCCGCAAAATAGGCCGCGGTGTACAGGTATTCGGGTGAGTTTGCCTCGTCTTTTTCAAACTGGCGGGCCGCTTTTTTGTAATAAGTCAGGGCATCGTCGTTCTTCCCCCAATCGGCATACGCATCGCCCAGTAATTTATAGGCACGGGCCTGTACAAGGTCGGACCCGGTACTGAATTTTTTCAGGTACTGCACTGCTTTTTCAAAATCGTTCAATTTCAGGTAACAGCTGCCGGCATAGTAATTAGCCAGGTCTCCCGCCCTCGTACCACTGAATTTATCGGCGATCTTCACAAACCCCAGGTTCTGACCGTCACCATTCAGGGCCAGGGTTACCGAGTCATTCCGGAAATATTCTTCGGCCCGGAACATCGCTTCCACGGCTTTGGTTTCTTTGGGTTTTACAAAGTATTGCTGGTATACATACCAGCCACCGATTGCCAGGATCAGCACTACCGAAACGGTCATCAGGGGCTTGTTGTATTTGTCCCAGAAACTTTTTGCTTTCGCAATCACTGCTTCGGCGCTGTCCGTATCCTGCACATTTTTGTTCTCTGCCATAAAAGGGTTGTTACTTGTTTATTTGTTTTTTAATCAACGATAAAAGGATAATGCTGGTCGATATAAACGTCTTTCAGTACTTCGCTGTCATCCGGCCAGGGGCTTTCTTCCGCGAATTTTACGGAATCTTCCACAAACCCGTCCACCCGCCTGTTGATCACGTTGATTTCTTCCTGGCTGGCAAACCGGTGATCCAGGATGGTTTTCAGTACCTGCTGGATGGGGTCTTTGCCTTTGTATTCATCCACTTCTTCCTTGGTCCGGTATTTCTGCGGATCACTGATGGAGTGCCCCTTGTAACGGTAAGTTTTGATTTCAAGTAAGGTCGGGCCGCCTTGTTCCCTTGCTCTTTTTACTGCCCGGGCCACCCCGTCATGCACAGCTTCCGCACTCATCCCGTCAATGGTATCGGCCGGCATTTCATAGGCATCCGCCAGTTTGTAGATATCAATTACGTTAGAAGTACGTTCAACCGAGGTACCCATCGCGTAATTATTGTTCTCGCAGATAAAAATCACGGGCAGTTTCCAGAGCATGGCCAGGTTGAAAGTCTCATGCAGCATACCCTGGCGGGCAGCGCCGTCCCCGAAATAAGCCAGCACCACATTATCCGTACCGCGGTATTTTTCGGCAAATGCCAGTCCGGCACCCGTACCGATCTGGGCCCCCACGATTCCATGTCCGCCGAAAAAATTACATTCCTTGCTGAAGAAGTGCATACTGCCACCTTTTCCTTTGGCACAACCCGTGGCTTTGCCGTATAATTCAGCCATGCAGCTGTTTACAGAAACTCCTTTGGCAATGGCAAGACCATGATCCCGGTAAGCCGTAATGAACATATCCCCCGGCCGGGTAGCCGTCATACAACCCGCGGCGATTGCTTCCTGTCCCACATAGGCATGAAAAAAACCACGGATTTTTCCTTCCATTTTGTACTTCTCTTCCGCCATCAGTTCAAACTGGCGGATCAGTTGCATCAGCTCGTACCAATAGAGGTAGGTTTCTTTGGAAAATTTAGCGGCCACAAGCATTAAATTTGAGCCGCAAAAATAAGGGGAAAAAAGGAATTTTAAGGCAGTGATTTTGAGGAGCTAAACGGGCTGCGGACCCACCCCCGGAATGGCCGGTTGCGGGCACCCGGAAACAGACCTGTATCCGGAACGTCCGGACCTGGTTTTCGGCGTCCGATGACTCTTGTTCATAGCCCCTTCCCCCCTATCTTGCAGCCGGAAATGTTCAGGATCCAGCAGATATCACTCTTCCAGTTCAAGAACTACACAAACCGATCCTTTGATTTCGGGGAACGGATTGTGGGAATCTGTGGCAACAACGGGATGGGAAAAACCAACCTGCTGGATGCCATCCATTATCTCTGTTTTACCAGGAGCTATTTCACCCGCCAGGACGGGAACAGCGTAAAGCAGGGTTGTTCCGGTTTCCGGGTGGAAGGCGCCTGCCGGCTGAACGAACAGCCGGAAAAAGCGGTCTGCGTGTTAAGGGAGACCGGCCGGAAGGAATTTTCGGTAAATGAGGAAGCTTACGAGAAGTTTTCCCGGCATATTGGCCGTTATCCCTGCGTGGTCATCGCGCCGGATGATGCGGAACTGATTACCGGCGACAGCCGGGTAAGAAGAACATTTCTTGATGAATTGCTTTCGCAACTGGACCCGGATTATTTGCAGGAACTGATCCGCTATACCCGGGTACTGCAGCAGCGGAATTCATTGCTGAAGAATTTCGCGGAGACCAACCGGAGGGATGATGCCCTGCTCGATGTGCTGGATGAACAACTGCTGGCTCCCGGGGAAATGATATTTAATAAGCGGCGGGAATTCCTGCTGGGCTTTTTGCCCGCAGTTACTCAATTGTACCAGGAAATAGCCCGCCAGCCGGTAGAAGCAGTAGTATCAGCCAAAACATTCCTGCAGCAGGAACCGGTAAACCTGGTATATGACAGTGAACTGTTGCAGGCCTCCTTCCGTGAACTATTACAGGCCAACCGCCAGCGGGATTGCCTTTCCCAGCGCAGCAGTTCCGGCATCCACCGGGATGACCTGGAAATTTTACTGGGCAACCAGCCCTTTAAAAGCATTGCTTCCCAGGGGCAGCGAAAAAGTTTATTATTCGCCCTTAAACTGGCGGAAATGGACCGGTTGAAAAAAGAAAAGGGTTTTGCGCCGCTTTTACTGCTGGATGATGTATTTGAAAAATTAGATGAGGAAAGAATCGGCAACCTCCTGCGAAAAGTATGTATCGAAAACGAAGGACAGGTTTTTATCACCGATACGCATCAGGAACGCCTGGACCTGCATCTGAGAGCCCTGGCGGTTGAATTCCAGCTGATTCAGTTATAGCCCCGAACCCTCAACCCCGACCCTCTCAACCCTCAACCCTCAACCTCTAAACCC
>JBBIGW010000070.1:0-17560 GCA_037447355.1 Bacteroidia bacterium
GCACGACTGCTGCTTATGAAAAATAGTTCTACGGACCCCGGCGATACGCGGCCCTTGATTTTGCAGCATCCTGAAACCGGTATGAAATAAACGGAGGAGTCATCCGGGACTCCTCCGCTTATATTTAGCTTTTACACGCGCATATATAAAATTTACTGCTTAAAATACTCAGTCCGTCTGTTATTGCAACCACCAGGGAGTTTTGTTAACGTCGTCTGTACCACCAAACTGATCGTCGATTGCCTTTTTATAGTTGACGGGATTTTTAGTGCTCTCATCCGTCGGGTACATGTTACGTTTGGGAACCTGTGTGGGAGCCCCGGTATTTAAAGAAGTAGCCGGGTCAAGCGGGAAGACAGGGAAGCCTGTACGTTGAAAATTCCTGAATGAGATATTAGCACCCCCCTGGAAGAAATCGATGAAATACCGCTGCATCCAGATCTGCTGCTCCCGTTCCAATTTAGTTCCCCCGGTCTTATAGGCGGCTTCTCCCGTGAAATAATTATCAATATAGGATTGAGTAATCGCCATTCCATGAAGATTCGCCTGTATCACAGTCGACAGGGTCCGGTAATAATCAAGCTGAGCTTTTACGCCATTCTCGTAATAGGTCTGCGCATTACCGGTTACCCAACCCTCTTCAATCGCTTCCGCGATAATGAAGCATTGCTCCGCATAGGTAAAGTAGATATACGGATCGCCGATCCTGGATGCGGAAGACGCATACCGTTTATTCAGCAAAGAATATTTCCCGGCTGCCCGGTTAAGGTCCAGCAGGTTAGGAGACAATTCGGAGGGGGCGCCTTCGTAGGCTGCAAAATCACTCTCGAGTAATCCCCCGGTTATCTTTTCAGCGGCCGGTTCTCCAAAATAAAACAGCCTGCGGTCATTTACATTTTTCAGTGCATCCACCATCAGTTTCGACATGGCCAGGTTAATTCGCATATTTTCCCCGTTATAGAAGGGATAATTGGCATTGGTGTTATCGAGATAGGCCAATTGAAAGTTATCACTGTTGCCGGTCATTAAATTGCCCGCCGTGACGATTTCAGCAAACCTTGTTTTTTGCGCGGGGGTAATTTTTTTGCTGATGGTCTGCAATACCCTTAACTGCATTGCATTACAAAGCCTGCGCCATTTTGCGGCATTGCCCCCCATCATGATATCCCCGGTGAAATTAACCCCCACGGCGAATTTTGCTTCCGCCGCCTTTAGGTCATTCAATACACCCGTAATAACATCTGCCTGCTTATCATATACCGGCTGTGTGATCCCCTCTTCCGCCATTCCTGCTTCGGAATAAGGAATGTCCCCCATGTCCAGTGTCGTGGTAAAACCATACCAGGCTTTCAGGAACAAAGCCAGGCCCTCATAGGAAGGGAGGGCCGGATTCCCATCTGCGAATTGAACCATCCTTTTCAGCATCGTTATATTCTGAGCCCCTCCGAATCCCCCATAAGGCCAATAAGAAGAAAAATACTGGTACGGGTTGGGGTTATTCTGAAGATTTGTACAATGCTTGCTCCATAACTGCGCCGTGCCCCAATCCGTCGGGTTCGGGTTCCAGAACCGGTAAGTACTTTTCAGCACCGACGTGGCCAGCAAATCAGGAGAGACTGAAGTAGGCACATCCGGGTTGGTATTCAACTCATCGAACTTTTTACATGAGCTTGCAACCGTAAAAGAAATTGCCGCAAGTAGTATATAATGTATTTTTTTCATTGCTACAATTTTTAGAAAGTGAAATTAATTTTGAAGCCAAGATACCTGGTGGACGGGTCGGCGAAATCATCATTACCGCCATCGGGATCAGAATACTTAAACTGTTTTGCTTTCAGCAGCACATTTTGCCCGATTAAACTGACAGACGCCGCTTTAGCCACTTTATGCAGCAGTTTAGCCGGCACATTGTAGGTTAAAGAGATCTCACGCAATTTGAAGAAGGTCCTGGAATAGGTATCCGCCTTGCTTCCATTTCCACCCCATGCGCTGCTGTTGTGCAGATCGACCATATATTGTTTATAAGTGGTCTTTACATCATTCGGCGCATAAACGCGGGTATCCGTTAAGACATTCCCATTCCCATCAAATGTGACGGTACCCGATACCACTTTCACCCCCTGGCCCAGGTAATTGCTGGAACCGGGTGTGGCAACGTCCAATGCCCTTTCGGCTGAAAGTGAATTGGGGTGCACACCTGCCTGCCACATATAACTTTCAGTCCGGGTGTTTGCCAATCCGCCATTTACCCCGTCAAAGGACAGGAAGAAGCTGAGGTTTTTATACCTCAGATTGGCATTGGTCCCCCAGATAAATTTCGGGTCGTAGTAGCCAAATAATACATCATATCCATGAACAACCGGCCTGCCATTATTAAGAATCAGGCTTCCGGAATAATCGCCTTTCCCGGAGGGTACACGCCGGAAATCCCGGCTGATAAAATGATCCGCCCGTTCTCCCACTTTTACCCAGGGTTTTTTAATAGAAAAGACAGGATCCAGTTTGGTATAGTAACTGGCGAATGTTGACCAGTTAAATCCCAGATCCAGTTGCCAGTCCTTTGTTTTAACAGGAGAGCCGGTCAGCACCAGTTCCCAGCCGCGCCTTGTGATTTCTTCCTTCGTATTCGTTACAAGGCCACTATATCCAGAAGCGCCTGTAACGGGTGCCGGGGGATTGCTTAAGATACGGTCAAACACCCTTTTTGAATAATGGGAGACATCCAACATTACCCGGTTTTTCAGGAATATGGCCTGTAACCCCTGTTCAAAGGTTTCAGCACTGGTAGGATTGATGGATGGTGAATATAAATTTGAAGGAACCCCAGCCCCATTTAATGTACCCCAGGTAGCAGGGCTGATCGAATAACTGCTGTTGATCTCATAAATAGAAGCAGGCCTTTTAGATAAAGTCCAGGAGCCTCTCAATTTTAACAGATCCAGCCAGCTTCTTGTTTGCGGTAATAATTCTGAAGCGATAAAACTTGCCGCTACAGAAGGATAAAAATAAGAACGCTGGGATTTTGCCAGGGTGGAACTCCAGTCATTACGGCCGGTAAAATCCACAAATGCCATCCTGTTCCAGGAAACACCCACACGGCCATAGAGCGAATTCACCTGCTGCCTGTAAAGTGTTTGTGTTACAGTCGGGGCACTTACCGAAGCTTTAATAGAGAAAAATCCCGGAGCAGAAATACCCCCGTTTGTGTTTGCGTACAGGTTTTGATCTTCATTGTAGAAAATTGTTCCGCCTGCCAGGTATTCAACCCTGAATTTTTTAAACGACCTGTCCCCGGTCAATAAAAGATCAGAATTTGAGCTAAACCCGGAATTCTGGCCTATCACATACGCCCCTGTCAATTGACCGTTCCAGGTATACAAATTGCCTGGTACCGGAGTATTTCCCGTAAACACATAAGAACCTTTTGAAACCCTTAATTCCCCGGATTCCTTGTAAAAATCCAATCCTGAACGAAGCGTTGCTTTCAACCAGGGCATTACCTGGTAACTCATTGATAAATCCGCATTAAATAAATCACGGTTAATTTCATTCGTTTTTTCATACCGGTCATAATACGGGTTGTTCTGCGAAGCCCCGGTATAAGTTCCGTTTGGCTGTAACCCATAGATATAGTTTTGCTGCAGGTCTTTCGTGATCCAATAATTATTCTTGTAATCGCGGATATCGAAATCAGAACTTGACCAGATCAGTAAAGTATACATCGGATCGTAAGAGGTATATCCATTTGAACTGATATTGGGGGAATGTTTCTTGGCATAGGATAAATTAGTACTCATTTTGAGCTTGTCCAAATTAAGATCAGCCCCAAAAGTGTAGGTATATTTATCCAAAGTAGAATTTGGATACCTTCCTTTAATTTCTGTCCAGTTCAGGGAATTTCTTAAGGCGATATTACCCTTGTTATAACCAACATTTATATTGTTATTGGATATATACCCCTGTTCCAGGAAATTCTTGAAATTGTCTTTCCCCACCGGCAGGTAGGGCCTTACTGAAAAAGTCTTCGAAACAGGATCCCATTGATTTTGCATGGATCCGTCCATTTTAGCGCCCCAGGACGCGTCAGAGTTCAGGTTGTATGTACCACTGCCTCCACGGCCATAGACCGATTGCTTCTCAGGAATAGCCAGGAAACCGGCCGTTAACATCGTATTAGATGTAAAATTTACCGTGACCCCGGTATTATTGGTACTGCCATTCTTGGTGGTAATCAGGATGGCGCCGTTTGCACCCCGAAAACCATACAAAGCCGAAGCGGTGGCACCTTTTAACACACTGATCGACTCAATATCTTCTGAAGAAATATCACTTAAGTTTTTATTCTGATAAGCGATCCCGTCAATCACCAATAAAGCATTCTCTCCCCGGACTGAAACAACGGGAACAGCAGCAAAATCAGGTGAATTTTTAACCAGTACCCCGGCTACTTTGCCGGTAAGGGAGGTAGCCACATCCAAACCGGATACTTTTTGAACACTCTCCCCGGATACTTTCTGAACGGCATATCCCAGCGCCTTTTCTTCCCGTTTAATACCCAGCGCGGTCACGATCACATTTTCGTTTGTCATGACTGCATCCGCTAACGAGATATTAAAACTGGTGCTGGCGGCCGTTACTTTTACAGACTGGGAAGCTTTACCGACAAATGAAAAAGTCAGTACATCACCCGGCTCAGCCTGTACACTGTAATTCCCGTTTGCATCGGTGGTGGTACCGCGTTTGGTTCTTTCATTGATCACACTTACCCCCGCAACTGCTTCTCCTCTAGCATCGGTAACTTTTCCTTTGATCTCAGCCGGAGCCGGCGCCGGAGGCTCAATAACCATGGGTTCCGGGGCTACAATTTTTCTCCGGACAATGATGGTGTTCTCCGAAATGGTATAAGACAGGTCCTGGCCCTGGAAGCAAAAATCAAGGGCTTCGTCAATGTCTGCTTTTTTAATATTTACTGTCACATTTTTGGCGGTGGACAGCACTTCATCCGCATAAAAAAAATGGAACCCGGTTTGTTTCCGGATCTCATCAAATACCTTTTGCAGGGTCAGGTTTTCCCCCTTTAGCGTAACTTTCTGGGAGTATCCACTGGCACTGACCTGAAGGCAGGCAGCGACTAATAAAACTGTTATAAGTTTCATTATTCTAATCGTTTGTGTTGAAAATCGGCCTTTTTTCCAGCCGGATTTACAAAGAGCAGCTAAATACATAAATTTGTATTGCCTGCCTAACCGGCAGGTAGGTTTGGGTTTAAGAATAAGCAACCGTTGTCAGACGTCGTTTATTAAAGCGCTCAGACTTTTGCCGGGTTTCCGCCGCAAACGGAGCCCGGTTTTTTATTGAGTACTTTTTAAACTGCCGGCTATCCATCCCGGCCGGAAGGGTATAAAAAGTTCAATTGCAGCATATTGTTTATATTATGGTGATACAATTACTTTCTTTCCATCAATTTTAAAATGCACTTCCCCGGTCAGCGCCAGTTTTTCAAACACGCTTGATACATACTCATTCCTCGTAAGTTGCCCGGAAAAGTGCAGGTTTACATTCCCCTTATAAATGACATCCACGTCATACCAGCGGGAAATTTGCCGGAGAATCGATTTTAAATCCGCACTCCGGAACTGAAAACGGCCATTCTTCCAGGCCACCGCCTCTTCTGTATCCGCATTATTCAGCACACTGATATCTCCTTCCCTTGTAACCCCGGATTGTTGCCCCGGCTGCAGGAAGCGGGACGTTTGTTTCCCGGCAGGTGCAGGCGCCGATACCTTTACCATCCCTTCCAGCAGGGTGGTTTTTACAGTCGCCTCATCATCATATGCGTTTACATTGAAATGGGTACCCAAAACTTCGATTTCTGAAGAACTGGCCTTGACTTTGAAAGGTCTGTTTACATTTTTGGCCACTTCAAAATAAGCTTCCCCGGTAATCTCCACCTTGCGTTCGGCGCCGGAAAACAGGACCGGGAAGCGAATAGAAGAAGCCGCATTCAGCCAGACTTTGGTACCGTCAGACAGGGTAACCTGGTATTGCCCGCCACGGGGCGTTCTGATCGTGTTATAAAACGCCTCGTCATTTTCAGTAATCAGCTTTCCACCGGATACATAGGCCAGTTGTCCGTTGTTCAGCTTCTCCACTTTAATATTACCCTGCCGGGTCAGCATCCCGTCAGATGCACTGTCCAGTATGATCGAAGATCCGTCGGCCAGGATAAGAACGGCTTTGTCCCCGCCGGGGGCAATATCCACTTTTACGGGTGTTGCCGGCCCTTTTGTATTTGCCAGTTCCTGGTGGGACGGTTTTGCCTGTAAAAGCGCATAGATACCGGCTGTAATCGTTAAAAAAAGAATGGCTGCTGCAGGGATCTGCCACCTCCTGCGTGCGGTTTTTTGAACCGGGACCGGCACCTGCTGAATAGTAGTCAGCAGGCGGTTCAGTATCTCATCACTCAGTTCCTGTTCGGTTTTGGCGGTCAGTAATTCAGTCTCGCTGTCATTAAAGGAATAATACCACTCATTCAAGAGCCGCAGTTCTTCCACCGTGGCAATACCAGCCTGGTGCTTCTCAATCAGTTCAACAATGTTTTCCGGAATTTTCATATACCAGTAAGTGTCACGGGCAGCGCAAAGCACCTATGTAACTGGCAATTTTTTTAAAAAAAAAGCAGGAAGGAATCCCTGGTTACCGGGAATCAGAATAAATGAAGGAATGTTTTGGCGGCCATTTTCAGTTGCCTGAGTGCCTTATTCAGCTGGTTTTCAACTGTCTTTGGAGAAATATTAAGTTCCCGGGCGATATACTTTACCGGCATACCTTCCTGGCGGCTGTACCTGAAGATCAGCCGGCATTTTTCGGGAAGCTTTTCCACGGCTGTTTCAACCATTTCGAGAATCCGCTTGTAATGGAGTGCATTTTCAACCGGCATTTCTATTACGGCAGCCATCCCAAAACTGCGTTTGTAAGCTCTCTCTCTTTCGATCTTTTTTATCCTGGACAGCACCATATACTTTACTGCAGCAGCCAGGTAATTATCCAATAATTCTATATTGATTTTTTCACGGTTGGCCCAAAGACTGACAAATACATCATGGACAATATCCTCTGCTGTCTGCATCTCTTTCAGCCGGGAATAGGCCAGGGCAAATAATTTCTTCCAGTAGCGGTTGTAGAGTTCGGTAAAAGCGGCTTCATCCCCTTTACAAACCAAGCCCATTAGTATCCCATTATCATATAATTGATACTCCATCATTTTAGCAATCGTAATTAAAAATAAGACAAATCCCGTAACAACAACAAAATATAGCAAAGATCTATTGCATAATTTATATCACCGAACGAATGGCAGTCCTGAAATGAATTCCGGGGCAGCCCATTTTCCCTGCTATACCGGGAATGTCCTTTCCTGAATAAACAGATGAACAATAAGAATCAGTTTTTACCTAGTGCCCCGTACAATACCTCCACCGGGTGCAGGGCCCTTTTTCCTGTGCCATCCTTTACCTGGTGACGGCAGGAAGTTCCGGAGGCCGCAATGATTTCATCCGGGCCTGCCGCCCTGACCGCGGGGAACAAGACCAGTTCGCCCACCTGTTGTGAAATGGCGTAATGTTCCTTTTCGTACCCGAACCCACCCGCCATTCCGCAGCAACCCGAGGGAATCAGGCTGGCCGAGTAGTTTTCAGGTATCTCCAGGCATTCCCGGATACAGGATTGCAGAGAAAAGGATTTCTGGTAACAGTGCCCGTGAATCAGTATCCTTTTTTCCTCTTTGGTAAAAAGGGACCGGCTGATCTGCCCGGATTTATATTCTTCCGCAATAAACTCCTCAATGGTAAAGGCCGCTTTAGCGAGCGCCATGGCCCCGGCCTTATTTTCCGGTTCAGCAAGATCCGGATATTCATCCCGGAAGCTCAGGATGGCCGATGGCTCAATTCCAATTAACGGTTCGGCCGGATTAACAACACCAGCGAGCAACCGGATATTCCTGTTCGCGATCTCCTTTGCTTTCCTCACCAGCCCTTTTGACAAATAGGTTCTCCCGCTCTCGATATGCTCCGGTATGATCACTTCATATCCCATTGCCTCCAGCAAAAGGATGGCCTTTTTCCCAATCTCCGCGTCATTATAATTCGTAAACTCATCGCAAAAGAAATACACCCTTCTCCCCTTTGTCAACGCTCCGGTGGGCCGCTTAGGTTTTTGATTTTTATACCAATGAAGCAGGGTCTCTTTTGCCAGCTTTGGCATCGATCTGTCCGGGTGGAAACCAACCACCCGGTGCGCCATCCTTCTGAAAAAAGGGATTTCGTAAAACCAGTTAAAAGCCCCGGGGAAACGGGAGACGATTTTCATCTGCCGGCTGAAATTGGCGATCAGTTTGGTCCGGAAAGGCACCCCGTTCTTATCATAGTACTGTTGTAAGAATTCCGCCTTCATCCGGGCCACATCCACACCCGAAGGACATTCGGTCCGGCAACCTTTACAACTGAGGCAGAGGTCCATGATCTCTTTGATCTCTTCGTGATTGAAGGGATGGGGATCCGCTTCATTACTTAAAAACTGGCGCAATACATTGGCACGGGCCCGGGTGGTATCTTTCTCCAGGCGGGTGGCCATATAACTCGGGCACATCACGCCGCCGGAGGCCGGCATCTTGCGGCAGTCACCGGAACCCGAACATTTCTCCGCCAGCCGCAGTATCCCGTCATTGGCAGAAAAATCAAAATAGGTACTGAGCAGGCGGCCGGCCGGTTTTTGCTGTACCCGCAGATGTGTATCCATGGCCGGCGTTCCCGTGATCTTTCCTGCATTGAAAATATGCAGCGGGTCGAAGATTTCTTTTATCTTTTTAAATAAGGTATAGGTTTCCTCACCGACAACAGCCGGAATATATTCCCCTCTCAGTCTTCCATCACCGTGTTCACCGGATAAAGAGCCCCTGTATTTTTTTACCAGTTCAACCGTTTCTGCCAGTATTTCCCGGAATGTTTTCAGTCCTTCAGGGCTCTTTAAATTGATAATCGGTTCCACATGCACTTCCCCTGCACCGGCATGTGCATAACAGGATGCTTTTACCCGGTGCCTTGCCAGCAATTCCTGCAGATCGGCCATGTATGCCGGAAGATCATCCGTAGCAACTGCGCAATCTTCTATCAGGTTCACCGGCTGCGCATCGCCCCTGAGATTCCGCAATAACCCAAGGCCTGCTTTGCGTACATCCCAGGCAAATTTTGTTTGCTCATTGTATAAAACAGGCCAGGCAAAACCTAACTGCTTTTCCTGTAATGCCTGCACGAGTGCCGTAGCTTTTCTTTTTGCCTCTTCCGCACGGTGTTCCATAAATTCCACCATCAGGATGGCGGCCGGATCGCCTTCAATAAAAAACCGGTTCGGGCTGTATTCCGGGTGCCCGATCGTGAAATCCATGATATGTTTATCGACCAGTTCCGATGCCATGGGCCCGTGTTTCAACGCCAGCTTATTGGCTTCCATGGCTTCAATGACCGAATGGCAATGAATACAAACCACAGCAGTTTCCTTTGGAGGAAGATCAATCAGGTTCAGTTTCACCTCCGTTACAAAAGCCAGGGTCCCTTCAGAACCGGCGATCAGTTTGCATAAGTTAAAAGGTTCTCCATGCCCGGTATACGGATGCATGACCACTAAACTGTCCAGCGCATAACCAGTATTACGGCGATGCACAGCCGCAGCGGGGAAATGATCACGGACCAGTTGTTGATTGCGGGGATCCGACAGCAGTTGATCCAGTGCGGAGTAAACCTGTTGTTTGAACGGGTTGGTTTGTTGGGCATTCCGGATATCCTCTGTTTTAAACACAGCTGCTGAACCATCACTCAGCAAAGCGGTCACATCCAGTACATGGTCCCGGGCCGAGCCCCATACTATACTGTGCAGCCCGCAGGAATTATTTCCGAGCATTCCGCCGATCATCGCCCTGCTGGCGGTGGAAGTTTCAGGCCCGTACATCAGTCCTGCCGCTTCCAGGTAATGGTTCAGGTCATCGCGGATCACTCCCGGTTGCACTCGCACCCATTTCTCCTCCTTATTAAGTTCGATGATTTTTGTAAAGTACTTCGAAATATCCACCACGATCCCGTTTCCCACCACCTGCCCGGCCAACGAAGTACCGGCCGCTCTTGGGATCAGCGTGGTTTTATGATCCCCGGCAAACAAAACCAGTTTTTTTATATCGGCCACCGAGGCCGGTATGGCAACTGCAAGCGGCTTTTCCTGGTAAACCGAGGCATCGGTGGAATAGGCCATCAGCTGTGCCTGGTGTATAGCACTCTCATCAAAGAATAAAAGTCCATCCAGGGTTTGATCCAGCCGGGCTAATGGGTCTCGCATAAAAATTCAGCATTGTTCTTTTTCAAATTTAACCCCTTTACGGGAGCTACCCGGCAAATTCATCACTGGGTTTATTTATCTGGCAGCTTTGAACGCTTTCTTCAGGTTCTTTTTGTACAGCCGGAAAGCTTCCCCGTTAAAATAAGAAGCGGCTTGTTGTACAGCTCCTTTGCGTGTCAGTTTGTCCGTGGTTTCAATGGCGGTGACCCGGCCGGCAAGTCCTTTTTCCTTTTCGATGGCATTGTTCAGTCCTTCTTTCGCTTTCCCCGGACCAAATAAATAAAGAAATTCATCCTGCCGCAGGTGATCAATCAGGTTTTTAAAAAAATCCCGGCGCTGGTTGTGCTGACGGTGTTGTTTTTTTTCCTGGTCATTCAGAAAGGACTGGCCAAAACGCGCCATTACTTTCCCTTCTCCGGGTATGCGTATCCTGGATTCCACCCCGGAAACCAATTTCTCCACAACAGGCGCGGTTTCAGTTTCCAGGTGAATGATATAGGCTGTTTCCTGGTCAAGCCAGATACCGGCTTTTTTTTCGGGCGGTTTTATCTTTTTCATGACAGGCAGTTTTATGATCAGGGATATCCCTGATCCAAAATTCCATTCCCCGCGGGGGCAGAACAAAGAATCATCCTCATAAAGGAAGATGAGGTTCCTCAAGAAACCGGTTTATTTCAACACCCGGTATATATCCTTGTAATAAATGATCTTGCCCTTACTGTCTGCCTGGGCAGGCATATAAACCACAAAAACCGGCACAGACGCCACCAGTTTCTGGTAAACGGGTTTTTGCTCCCGGTAACAGGATTGCAGGAAAGCGGTATCCAGTTTATGGGACAGCAGGTGATTTCCCAGTTCAATAGGGTCTTCCAAGCGGATACAACCATGACTGAAGTAACGGGAAGCGGAAAAGAAAGCGGTCTTGTTGTTGGTATCATGCAGGTACACTCCGTAAGGTGTAATGATATTGAATTTGATCACCCCCAGGGCATTGTCGCAGCCGGTGGACTGCCGGATCGTGTACGGGAAATACCCGGCGTGAAAGGAAGACCAGTCTAGCCGGTGATGATTGACCACCCGTCCATTCCCGTCAATCACCTGCATATTCTTTGCATCCAGCCAGGAGGGATTGTTTTTTATCAGGGGCAGGTATTCATTAAACACAATACTCCCTGGCACATACCAATACGGGTATAAGATTGCCTGGTCGCACCAGGCCGCAAAACGGGGTGTGGGGGTGGAAGGTTTTCCCAGCACCGTTTTCATATTCAGCAGCAGTTTTCCCTTTTCATAATAATAAAGCCGGGCGGCAGGCTGGTTCACCACGATCAGCTGGTCGAAACGAAAATGATGGATCCAGCGGTAATAATTCATGGATACCCGGAGCCGCTGTACAGAATCCTTCCGGTTTTTTGATTGTTGCCGGACCAGTTCTTTCTTCAGGTACAGGTAGGCCGAATCCGCCGGTTCCAGCAATTCAGCCGTCAGGTTTAGTTCCGCAGCAGATTTCACCTGCAGCAGGCAAAGCAGGATCTTGTCTTCATCCGCGGCCATATATCTTTCAGAAACCGCGTCAAAACCCACCCAGGGTTTAAGTTTATACCCCTGGAAAATATCTTTGAACACCGCAATGGCGGCGTCCGTAAAATACCGGTCATTTTCCATCCGCTGCAGTGAATCAGTCTCTCCACCCTCCACCTCCTTTTTTAAAATGGGTAAATGATATTTTTCCGCGATCAGCCCGTAATAAGCGGCTGTATCCATCAGGATCAGTAATTGATTCCGCAAAAGCAGAGCCTCCCCGTTCGCGGCAAACCAGAAAAGCGTACTGCTATTTTGCTGGTAAAACCGGTCAACCAGTGCAGGATAAATAAGAGATCCCCCATTCGGATTGCCTGCCTTCAAGGGCACAGGAACCAGGATAATAAAAAAGGAAAAACAAAGAGAAAATATCCGCTGTTTCATCAGTCCGAATATGCAGCAATAAACGGCAAAAACAAATGAACCGCATCAAGGGGGGCTATGAGAGATGTCAGCTTTGATCACCGGATAAAACCGGGAAGTTCATCAAAATACTTTGATTGCTCCTTATCGAAAAGAAGGTCTTTTACCCCGAAAAGAAATGATTTATACGCCGTAAAGATCTCGCGGTTGAAATTCAGCAACGTGGTAATCTCTGTTTCATTTACTGATCCTGCCGTGGTTTCGCGGTACAGGTCTTTGAGCGATTGGGTGTAACCCGTGGTAACCTGCTGGTACAAACGGGCCAGTTCCGCAAACCGCACTGGCGGTACCGCTTTTTCCACCCCGTACAGTTCCCGGCAGAAACTATCCATCAGTTCCCGGCTTTTCCGGTAAAACTCATATTTGATATCGTTAGCAGAATTTTCCAGTTGTACCATATCCGGGACCGCGTCTTTCATACTTTTTGCAGCATACATCAGGTTCCGGACCGAGGAAATCAGCCGGTTCGCCTTTTCCAGTTCCTCCCGTTCTGTCACATGCTTCTGCAACTGAATAAAGAATCCGTGCAGTTCCCCGTGGAGGAGTTTGATATACTCATATTTCCCGGGGACTGTTTTTTCGGTAAACCCGGCAGGCAGTTCCATTTCCTGCTGAAAAGGGTTTGTCCATTCATGGCAATGCCAGGCATAATCCAGCACGATATGAAAGAAATACGTGCTTTCCTTTTCCATCGCCACCAGGGCGGCTGACGGAACCTGGGGAGATACTTTATGAATAAAATGGGACTCCTCTTTGCTTTCTGCATACCGTTTTTCAAGAAAACGTCCGATCTTCCCGAGAAAGGGAGAAAAGAGGATAATGGTCAGCAGGTTTACCAGGCTCTGAAAGAATACCAGGGCCAGGAGGGTGTTCCGGATTCCCAGGACCTCCTGCACAAAGCGGCTTAAGGGTAGCAGGAAGATCAATACCAGTCCTGCTGTAACCATATTGAAAAGGAAATTGCCCAATGCCACCCTTTTTTTAGCAGCGGCCCCGTTTATTCCAGCAATAAATAATTTGATCGTGGTGCCCAACTCAGAACCCAGGACGATTCCCACCGCATCATTAAACTGAATTACCCCTGTATAAAGGGCACTCAGGGTGATGGCCATCGTGGCGGAACTGCTTTGGATCAGGGTTGTAATCACAAACCCGGCCAGGAAAAATACAAAGAGCGGTGCCCCGGCATACTGTCCCGGGTCGAATGTTGTTACCAGGCCTTCCATTCCCGTACGTATATACCCAAGGCCGATAAACAGGAAACTGAAGCCCAGGAAAAAACGGCACCAGTTGTACCACCTGCCTGACCGGTTAAATACAGCATAACCAAGTCCGGCCAACCCGGCTACCGGCAATGCTACCTGCTCAATGTTTACAGTAAACCCCGCCCCTGCCATGATCCAGCCGGTAACCGTGGTTCCCAGGTTGGCCCCCAGTAAAACCGCCAGTGCATTTTGCATGCTGATGATCCCGGCCCCCACAAAGGCCAGTACCATCAGGGACGTTACCGAACTGCTTTGCAAAACAGCGGTCACCAGGGCCCCGCCACCGATGGCTTTTACCCGGCTGGCGGTTTGCTTCCGTAAAAATAATTTGAACTGCCGCCCGGCCAGCTGATGCAATGATTCTTCCATCCAGCGGATTCCCAGTAAAAAAATAGCCACCCCGGCCAGCATTTTCCAAAAGTCAACAGAAAAGGTCATAGCCATAAATTAAAAAACCGGGATCCTGATCAACCCCGGCTTCGTATGGAATGCATTCTCAGGAGAACGAAGAACACTCCTGTATAAAAAACCGGTATAAACTCATCAGCAAAGCCCCGGCTGCTTTCTTTTTTACCAGCAAAAGCAATATGCCAAACAGGGCTATTCCGCCCACCCAGGCTGCAATGCCCGGGTCCAGGGCAAATTCCGGAGGACTGATTGCATTCACGGATCTTATTCTTTTTGTTTAAAGTTAGCCGAACAGCCCCCGGTTGTAAATGAGTTGCATCAAACCGCCGATTGATTCACCTCATGCCGGTAAATTTAAAGAAGCGGGAGATTTGAAGAACTGCTCCGGTCATGAGTCAGCTAAAAAAACTGATACACATGGGTTATTCTCCCCGCAACCGGGTACAACTGGTGCAGGGAGGGGCCGCATATTTCAAAAAACTGGAAGAGCTGATTGAAAAAGCCACGCATAGCATCCACCTTCAGTTTTATATTTTCCTTGCTGATGAAACCGGGCAGGAAGTGATCAGCTCCCTGAAGGATGCTGCGGCAAGAGGGGTGGCCGTTTACCTGCAACTGGATGCGTATGCCTCGCAGGGCCTTCCTCAAAAAACGGTAAACGAACTTCGGGATGCCGGGGTGCAGGTGAAATGGTTTGAGTCGTTATTTAAAAGCAGGCATTTTTATTTTGGGAGAAGGATGCATCATAAAGTCGTCGTGGTGGATGGGTGTTATGCCCTGGTCGGGGGCAACAATATCTGTAACCGGTACAATGACCTGCCTGGCGAACCGGCTTGGCTGGATATGGCCGTGTATTGTGAAGGGGAAGCCTCCTACGTGGTGTACCATATCTGCCGGCGGATGTGGGGAGAAAAGTTAAAAACCCCGGGTGTTCACTGGAAAACCGTTGATGCTTTCTGCTCCGTTATTCCCGCTGATGAACATACGGATGTACGGGTCCGGCAAAACGATTGGGTAAAAAGAAGAGTGCAGGTATGGAGGTCCTACCTCGAAGTCTTCAACAAAGCGGAAAATGAGCTGCTGATCATGTGCAGTTATTTTTTGCCGGGTATTTTATACCGCCGTAAACTGGCCCAGGCCGTCAAAAGAGGCGTTTCCGTGAAAGTGGTCCTCGCCGGAATTTCTGATATCCGCATCGCCAAACATGCCGAGCGTTTCCTGTATGACTGGATGCTGAAAAACCAGATTGCCATTTACGAATACCAGGAAACGGTACTGCACGCGAAAGTGGCTACCTGCGATAATAGCTGGACAACCGTGGGCTCCTACAATGTAAACAATATTAGTGCTTATGCCAGCCTGGAACTGAACCTGGATATCCGGAACAGGGCTTTTGCACGGCATACCCGGGATGTCATTTACCAGATTATCAATAACCATTGTAAAGAGATCACCCGGGAAAACTACCGGTCATCGGCCCATTTTCTCCGGAGAGCCTGGCAACGGCTTTGTTACGGCTTCTTCAATACTGTGCTCAAATTATTTACCTTCTATTTCAGGCAGGAATAAAAAACACTATTCACCCTGTATTCTTTTTAGCAGCGAGCGGAAAGCGCTCCGGTCCCAGCCGGCAAAACGTCCTCGTTGTACCAGCATTTTGTTATCATCGGGGTGCTGCAGGTAATAATAAAATACAAAGGGGGCTCCTGCCTTTCTCCACCCGATCTGTTCCCCGAAACGGAGGTCATTGAACACAAGAGTGTCATTTCGGTTTTGCACAGCATAATAGCCCCTGGAAAAACGGATCAGCTTTTGCAGGTCTTCGTGATCCTGTACCGGCCGGAGCAGGGAATCATTCCGGGGAACAAAATGAAAATCGATCGTTTCCTTTTTATCAAACAGGGACCTGTAACCGATAAGATACCCGGAGTCAGTGGACGCCACTACGTACCAGAGCCAGTTATTCAGCGGGGTGGGCGTGGTGAAATACCCGGTATAATGGATCTGCTGTTTATCAAAAATTTTATTTACATCCTGGTCAATCTTTATTTTATTGAGCCCGCAGTATAAAAGATAAACACTGCTCATGATCAGCCCGAACCGGTTCCACCAGTGCCGGCGGCGATCCTTCCTTCCCAGGATCAGTAACACGACAAACGCAATGCCCGGCCAGGCGGAGAAGAACGGGTCGGCCACAAAAATCCAGTTATACGAAACGCGCAGATGACTGAAGGGTTCGAACCAACCGGCGCCATACACATTCATTCCATCCAGCAGTAAATGGATCAGTACCTGCGCGCCAAAAAACAGGACCCATTTTTTTAAGGGAATATTATGCGGCCGGTGCCAGCGTTCGGCCGACAGGGCAAGCAAGGGAGTGATCAGTGCGGCAAAAAGAAAGGAATGGGTGAATCCCCGGTGAGCCAGTAAATTCTCGGATGTGCTGGTCCATGTTGCCGCTATAAAATCAATATCCGGTACACTCTGGGCCAGCGCACCCCAGAGCAGCGCTTTTTTACCTAATTTCTTCCCGGCAAAACTTTCCCCCAGGCAAGCACCCAGGGCGATATGCGTAAGCGTATCCATAAGTTACCGCAATGTATCAAAATTCAGAACAGGACTACATGATCTTCGCCATTCAGGGGTCTCCGGGATTTCCGCAGTCAGCGGCGTGGTAACACCCGGTGCAACAGGAAACTTTGGCGCCACCTTGTATAATATGCATTCGCAAAGGCCAGCCTTTTGTTTCACCGGTCTCACTGGATACAATTCCGGAAAAACTAATAAGCAGGCAGGGCGATTCGTTTTTTTCATTGAGAAAGTTACGGGTTCACCGGGAGTCTCCATCCTCCCGGCAGGCCCCGGCATTTATTGGCTGAATCACCAGCGCCTTAACTGGTGTTTATAGAAAATCCATTCCGGCGTGTACAGGGCTTCCGTACCGGGAATGGCATACCAGGGACCTGGTTCCCCGCCGGCCGGGTTAATAAGCAGGTGAATATCCTGTGCCGGCTGAAAGCCCTGTACCAGCAGGAAGCGTTTCTGCCCCTGCGCATTGACCACCATATCCGTAACAAGTACGGCATGACCCGGAAATCCTCCGCGGATCAGTACATCTCCTGTTTGAATATCATTGAAGTCCGGAACCGGCTGCAACTGCTTTTCCAGGGAGGCCGATCCGCACCAACCAAAAACAGTGACCAGGTATCGTTCAAACGCGGCCCTGTCACCGCTGTGCTTCCACGCGTAAGCCCGGCCTTCATAATCGGTGAAGCGGATAGCTCCGTACTGGCGGGTTTCAAAAAGATATTCCGCCCTCAGCCGCATTACCACATCCGCGCATTGTTGTAAATCCGTTTTGCCGCACGGCATATCCACCACGGCAAACTGGGCCGCCTGGCTCTTTTTAGGCAACCCATTATATAAATAGACTGTTTTTTCTTTTTTCAATGGCAGAACCCTGAGCCAGGCAGCAAAAGAACCGGGAGCAACCGGTACCC
>JBBIGW010000071.1:0-17486 GCA_037447355.1 Bacteroidia bacterium
GCTCTTCCGGCAACTGAATTACCGCCTGCCATCCCCGTTGAAGACCTCGGAAACGGAATGCTGGTTCCCGCATTTATTGACCTGCAGATCTATGGCGCTTATGGAAAATTACTGGCCGTTTACCCGGATACGGATTCACTTTACAAACTGGCCGATTATTGCCGCAAGGGAGGCGCCGCTTATTGCCTGCCCGCCGTAGCGACGAATACATACGAGGTGTTTTATCAATGTATTGAAGCCATACGGGCCTATTGGAAACAGGGGGGTGACTGCATCCTGGGGCTCCATATTGAAGGCCCCTGGATCAACCCGGTAAAAAGAGGAGCCCATATTGAAGAACTGATCCATTCCCCCACCCTCGAAGAGGCGGAGAAATTACTCGAATATGGAAAGGGTGTGATAAAAATAATCACCCTTGCCCCCGAAGTAGTGAGTAAAGAACTTATTTTGCTGATTCAATCCTATGGGGTGGTTGTAGCTGCCGGTCACAGTAATGCCGCGTATGCACAGGCCAAAAACGGTTTTGCAAACGGCATCCGGGCGGTAACCCATTTATACAATGCCATGAGTCCGCTGCAGCACCGGGAACCGGGACTAACCGGGGCCGCGATGGATGATGAACAGGTGATGGCCAGTATCATTCCCGACGGGCATCATGTGGATTATGCAGCGATCCGGATCGCGAAGAAAACGATGGGAGAAAGGCTGTTTGCGATCACGGATGCCGTTACTGATACTCCGTCTGGCTATTACCGGCATGAAAGGAACGGTGATAAATATGTAGCGAACGCCGTGCTGAGTGGTTCCGCCCTGACCATGAACAAAGCCATGCAAAACCTGCTGCAATATGCAGGCGTGGAATTGGGAGAAGCCATCCGGATGTGCAGCCTGTATCCTGCACGGGTGATGAGGATGGAAGATCGGTTGGGTAAGATTGAAAAGGGATACAGCGCCTCCCTGTTATTACTGGACCCTGCGCTGAACGTTATCAAATTGTTATGAAAACAAGGAACTCAATGAAGACCCGTTACCCTTTTATTGCATTTTTTTCCCTTGCGCTCTCTATTGCATTTTCTGTTCCGGCCCAGGAATTCAGGGGCCAGTATTCGCCCGCATTAAAGAATACCTATTTCGGGGTCAATATCGGATCTATCCAATACCCGTTTTCTTCCAGGCAACTACTGCCGGGGAATACGGTGGGGGCAGTGAAAGTACCGCATACCGCCGTGCGGATCGTCCTGCTGGGACATGAGTTCAATAAATACATTTCGGCCCAGGTCACCTATATGCGGCCGGTGAAATGGGTGGAATACCGGGATGTAAACAACAGCGGTAAGACCATGACGGTATGGATGAATGTAGCGGGACTGACCATCGCCGGGAAGATCCCCCTGGCAAAAAAGATCAGTTTGTTTACTGAAGCGGGCCTGGCCCTGATCATGCGGCGGGGTTTTACAATGGATAACCAGCCCGTGGTAAAGAGCGCCTCTTATGGCACCGGTTTATTCGGAGCCAGTCTGCAGTATAAATTAAACCCGAAATGGGACCTGCAGCTGAGTACCGCCTATTCCCCGGAAAACAAAAAAGAACTGCAGCCGCATACCCTGTTTTATTCGGCCGGCTTCCATTATTTTATGCGGGAGCTGTCAAAGGAAAGAGTGGAGAAAGTAAAAGCGGCGGGTTATCATTTTCCCAAACAGGTCCTGTCCCTCGGTTATGCCACCAATGTACTGGGCTATGGGGTGAATAAATTCGTATCACAGGGAGCCATTCCCATATTCTGGGGCGGGGAAGTAAAAGCGAGGCATGGTTTACTGTTCAGCTACCAGCGCAATCTTTTTCACAGCCGCAAAGTATTCTCCCTTGATTGGGGAATTGAGGCGGCTTTCTGGAAGACCAACCGGGACCAGACCCGTTTTTTCACGGTATCCGCCTACCCGGTCATGCGCTTTCATACGATCCGTTCCAAATCGCTGGATTTCTACCTGGAGTATTCGGTAGCGGGTCCCTCCTTTATTTCCAAACCCAAAATGGACGGACTGGCCACGGGGCAGAAATTCACATTTAAGGACATGATGGGTATGGGCGTTTTTGCCGGTAAGAAAAAGAATATCAATGCCGGAATCCGGATCGCGCACTTCTCCAATGGCAATCTTTTCCCTGAAAATGACGGGGTGATGGTCCCCCTGACCTTTAGCCTGGGTTATGTTTTCTGACACAATGTTGGTGTTTTAAAAATACTTCCGTATCTTTTATTCGGATCACCATCACCTCTAAACACCAACCAACGTTATGAAAAAGCTGTTTGCTCTTGCGGCACTGTGCACCTGCATAGTTGCCGCAGCCTGGTTTTCTTCCTGCAACAATAACAGTTCTGAAAAAACATCCCCCGAAACTGCAAAGGCTGACTCACTGGCCAAAGCTGTGGAAAGGGGAAGTTATCTCGCCAATCACGTTGCAGCCTGTATCCATTGTCACAGCAAAAGGGATTTCAGTAAATTCTCCGGTCCTGTTGTCCCCGGTACAGAAGGCGGCGGCGGGGGCGTATTTGACCATAATATACTCGATGCAATACCGGGTACTATTTTCAGCCGCAATATCACGCCGGACCGGGAAACAGGTATTGGAGCCTGGACCGATGAAGAACTGTTAAGGGCCATTACCCAGGGGATCAATAAAAAGGGAGATACCTTATTCCCTATTATGCCATACGCGCATTATAACCGGATGGCCAAAGAAGACCTGCTGAATATTATCACCTATCTCCGGACCTTAAAACCGATCAACAATAAAGTACCGCCCCGCCAGCTGATGATACCGATCAGCATGGCTTATCCCGCCCAGGCATTACAGCCCTCTGTTGATAGCAATGTTCGCCCCCCGGAAAGCGACCCCGTTAAATACGGCGAATACCTTATAAGCATGGCAGACTGTATCAACTGTCATACCCCCTTTGTTAAGGGCCAACCCGATTTTCCCAGGATGTACGCCGGCGGCAATACATTCAATGTACCAAATTTCAAAGTGACTTCCGCCAATATCACACCTGATTCTGCCACTGGACTCGGTACCTGGACCGAAGAGCGTTTCCTGAATAAGTTTACTCTTTACCGCGAAGAGAAAAATTATAATATCGATCCGGGTAAGAAAAATACCATCATGCCCCTCTCTGATTATGCGGGAATGGAGGACAAGGACCTGAAAGCGATCTATGCCTTCCTGAAGACCGTGAAGCCGGTGTCAAATAAGGTGGAAAAATATCCCCAGTAGAATACGGGATATTGATTGATTATTGAAATGCATAAACACAAACCAGGTATTGCAAAAATAATTGCCGGGTAACAGGACTACCGGCTACAGACTACTAACTAATTACAAACCGGTAACCCACCCCCTTGATCGTGATGATTTCCAGGGAAGGGTCCTCTTTTAGGAAACCCCGGAGTTTGGTGATATAGACATCGAGGTTGCGGCTGTTGAAAAAGGAGTCATTGCCCCAGAGCAGGTTGAGGATATCCCGGCGGTCAATGATCCGGTCGCGGTTTTCGTATAACAGTTTCAGTAATTCACTTTCGCGGAAAGAGAGTTTCCTGTCTTCCTGCCCGTGGCTAAGTACCTGGCGGTTGAGCTGGAAACTGAATTTACCCATCGTAACCACCCCACCGGTAATTTTTTGGTGGGACGTTGTTTTATTCCGGAGCAGGTGCTGGATCCGGATGATCAGCTCTTCCATGCTGAAGGGCTTGCGGATATAATCATTGCCTCCCAGGGTAAAGCCTTTCACCACATCTTCCGTCTGTGTTTTCGCCGTCAGGAAAATAATGGGCACTTCCTCGTCCAGGTCCCGGATCTCATCGGCTATGGTAAACCCGTCTTTATTGGGCAGCATCACATCCAGTACGCAGATATCCGGTTTTGCTTTTATAAACAGTTCCGTCACTTTACCGCCGTCCTCTTCCATGATCACTTCAAAACCCCGGCTTTCCAGGCTTTCCCGTACGATCTTCCCGAGAAAAAGTTCATCCTCCGCGTATAATATCCGGGTCTTACTCATGCTGCATTTTTTGGTAAGCTGATGGTAAACAAAGTTCCCTTTCCCGGTTCGGATGTTACGGCAATGGTCCCCTTATGCTTTTTTATCACCTGGGCCACATAACTCAGTCCCAGCCCGTAGCCCTTTGCATTGTGCGTATCCCCGTGCGGCACCCGGAAGAATTTCTCAAATACCTTTTCCTGGTATTCAGGGGCGATGCCGATTCCATTGTCCTTTATTAATAGTAAGACCTTGTTTTCGTCCCCCTTCAGGTCAATGGAAATCACGGGATGCTCCCTGCTGTACTTGATGGCATTGTCCAGCAGGTTAAACAGCACACTTAACAGGTGCAACCGGTCTCCCTTCAATTCGGTTTCGCCCTCATACTGCACCGTTAGCTCCGCCTTGCTTTTTTCCAGTTGCAGTTTCAGGGATTCCAGCACTTCGGTTACCAGTCCCCGCAGGTTTACCGTCTCATACTTCAGTTCGATCCCCTGGTTTTCAAACATGGAGAGCTTGAGTACTTTATCCACCAGCAGGCCCAGGCGTTGCAGCTCATGCTGCGAAATATCCAGGTATTCTTTGCTGCGGACCGGATCATCCATAACACTGAAACTCTTCAAGGCCTCAATGGCCACTCCCACCGTGGCGATCGGCGTTTTCAGTTCGTGGGTGATATTGCTGATAAATTCATTCTTCAGTTCAGCCAGCCGCCGTTGCTTCAGCAGGTTTTTATACAATAAGACAAAGGCCAGGATGGTAATGCCCAGCAAGAGCAGGGAGAAGAGAATGGGCTGGGCGATCCGCCGGAGCAGGTAGGGAAAAGTGTTGCCCAATTGCAGGGTGTACGAGACCGGGTGGGCCAGCCCGATCGTGATCCTGTTGATTTCTTCCTTTTCAAGATCCCCGGCCTCTTCTTTCCGGGTGATCGTAAAAGGAAGGGAAAGCCCTTGCTTTTTCAGCGCCATCCTGTAAGCGGAATCTATTTCGGAAACCCGCAGGCTGTCCTGGAGCGAATCCACTCCATACAGGAGATTAATGATATGGTTCCCGGGACCGGGTGGCGCCTGTAGATCCATATCGAAGTTCAGGGAATCTTTGCCAGCCTTCATGTCTGTTGAAGCCTGCATCGCAATCACCATGGCCTTCTTCTCTTTTTTATGATCCTTTCGTAAGGAATCGGCCAGTTTATCCCGGATCACATTGATCGTGGAGACCACTTCTTCATTGGGGTTGAAGCGGAGACGGGTTTTGTTTTCATCCCCGATCAGGATTCGCACGCCTCCCTTTTTCGTACTGTCAAAATTCACCCCGTCCAGTTTCAGTTTGGATACCTGCAATTTGAACATCGATTCACGGAACAGCATTTCAGTCCTTACCGCCAGGGCCTTTTCTTCCCGCTTATAGTTCTGCTGCAGCCAGTAAAACTGGAAGGCGGCAATCCCCAGGATGGAAATAACCATCAGCAAGGGTCCTGGTATGAGCCGGCGGCGTTTCATTACCAACAAAAGTAGGCAATCCCCCTCCCCGGGAAAAGGGCCGTTAACCTTTATTAACCTTAATGAAAGGTGGCTTAACCTCCCGGGAAAACAGGCCGGATTAGTTTTGGACAAATAATTAAACCATGAGAAAATATTGGATGACTGCAACCGGGTTATTGTTCGCGGCAATTTCTGTACAGGCCCAGCAAAAACAGGGAAAAGTCACGTATGACCGTACAGTCAAACTGCAATTCAGTTTTTCCGGTATGCCCGGCGGGATGGAGCAGCAGATGCCCAGCAGCCGGACCGATAAATATGAACTGGTATTCGGCAATAACCAGTCGCTCTGGAAGCAGGCCGAACAGGAGAATGAGGACGATGGCGCTTCCATCGGTGGAGAGGGAATGCAGGTAAGGATGATTGTGGCGGGCAGCAACGATGTGCTGTACAACAATTTTGACAAAGGCCGCCGGGTGGAGAAAAGGGAACTCTTCGACAAGATCTTTATCATTGACGATACCATTACCAGACTCAAATGGAAGATGACCGGTGAATCAAAGACCATACTGAACCATAATTGCATGCTGGCGGAAGCCGTCCGGATCAGCAAACGCATGACGATGAATATGGACAATGGCAAAATGGAAAGAAAAGAGATCGATGACACGGCGAAGATCCTGGCCTGGTTTGCGATGGATATCCCCGTATCCGCCGGACCCTCCGAATTCCAGGGGCAATTACCCGGTCTCATTCTCGAACTGGATGTCCGCAACGGCGACCAGGTTTATAAAGCAACCGGCCTTTCCGAAACGGCCGACCTGGCGGTGGTGAAAGAACCCACGGGCAAGAAAAAATACACCCAGGAAGAATTTAAAAAAGAGCGGGATAAGATGCTGGAAGAAATGAACCGGAATAATTCGGGCGGGCAAAGGGTGATCCGGATGAATTAACCCATCCCCGTAAAATGTAAAACACAGAATCTCAAAAGTATTTTTTTGCCGGGAAGGCGATAAGACGGTAAGTCAATACTTCCCGCCCTCGCCGTCTTACCGGCTATTACTTTATAGTGACTTTTGAGCTTCTTTTTTATTTGCCAAAACGCATTGCTGGTAAAAAAAAATTACCAGGGAAACCCGGAAGCGTTGGAACTGCCGGGTGCGCCGGGTTGCTTTACCGGGATACAAGGGGGGAAATTTACAGGTAGTGTTGGAAGAGACCAATAAGTCGTTGGCGGGCCCATGGCTGTCTTTCCCTTCTTTGAATGGCTGGAAAGCAAAGCTATCCTTCTATGTCTCCTTTTAACTAATTCATTTTTACATATTTACGTGTGTTCCGGCGCGCTGAAACCTGTCAAACCGGCAAATAGTGACGTCAATCTTAGGGTATATGAGTATCCCGCCGGGCCTCCGGGAATCCATGATAAAATAGTGGGGGGTGGTAATCTTACTCGTATATGTTTAATTTTTCTTGCTTTTATAAACCTATATGTTTAATTTTATCGCATATTTTAAACCTATGCGTGCATGAAAAAAAGGAAAAACAGGTTGATCCTGGAGCAGGTAAGCACAAAACTGAAGTCCTACGCAGCATTAGCGGATGTGCATCCCCAGCCGACCGGGTGGATCCATACTATCCGTACGGCTATCGGCATGTCACTGGCCCAACTGGGTAAAAGAGCAGGCATGACCGCCCAGGGAGTCCGGGCCCTGGAACAAAGGGAAAAAATGAAATCCGTCACCCTGCAGTCACTGGAGGAGATTGCCCGGGCGCTCGATATGCAACTTATCTATGCCATTGTTCCAAAAAACGGAACCCTGAAACAGATGGTGAATGAAAAGGCGGAGCAGAAGGCGAAAGAAATCGTCAAACGAACCCATTCCAGTATGACCCTGGAAGATCAGCAACTAAAGAACGCAAAGCTGATGGACATGGTGATGGAGAAAAAAGAAGAGTTCAAAAATGAAATGCCGAAATTTTTATGGGATTAGGGCTGAAATACGAGCAGGGTCAAACACCCCTGGATGAAAGTGAAACGGAGGGCTTGTTACTAAAGACGATCACCACGCAGGGAGAACTCAATGAAGCAGAGCAGTTGAATATTGAAGAGGCCGTAGAATGGACACTGCGGAGAAAGTTTGGCCTTGATGACATCCTGAGTGAAACCTTCTGCAACGAACTGCACCGGAAAATGTACAACGGGGTTTGGAGATGGTCGGGAGTATTCCGGAAGACGAATAAAAATATCGGCGTTGACTATTATAATATCCCGCTTGAGTTACGGGCGCTGATCGATGATTGTAAGTTCTGGATAGCGCATAAAACCTATTCCGCTGATGAGATTGCGGTGCGGTTCAAACACCGGATCGTTTCCATCCATTGCTATTCCAATGGAAACGGGCGGCATTCCCGGTTAATGGCCGATGTGATCGTGAGTCATATTTTCGGAAGCCCGGTATTTACATGGGGAGCAGCGAACCTGGTGAAAGCAGGTAAGGCAAGAGAGAGATACCTGAAAGCGCTGAAATTAGCAGATAAGGGAGATATCTCCGGTCTGCTGGAGTTTGCGAGGGCCTGAACCTGCACGATACTACGCTGTAAGTGACAGCGGTTCGATATTTCAGGAAATTCTTCTTAAGTAAGCTGAAAACTCATTTAGAAATTTCTATTTTTAAACCCATGAAAAAAACCTGCCTTATCCTGCTCCTCTCTGTAATTAGTACTGTAACTGTGTTTGCCCAGGAATCCGACGGCTATTATATCAGCAAAAAAGGAGACACGATCCGCGGTAAAGTACAGGTACCCCTGAAACCAAAAGTAAAAATCGGGGCCTCCTCCGGTCAAAACTTCGATCCGCTTTCCGGAAAAGTGCCGGACGAATCCGCGGCGATCGAATACAGTAAACTGACCTTCGACTTTAAATTTTCGGAAAACGGGACTACCTTCAAAAAAATGGACCGCCTGAAAATAAAAGGTTTTGGCTTTGTCTATAATGGTCGTGCCTATGACTTTATAAGCTGGGACGTAAGTGCCAATAAACAGCTTTACCTGATCCCCGCCACAGGGGATGTGGCGCCGGACGGCGTTTACTTTATCCTGCGCAGCCTGAACGGGGCCCTGCCCGTCTACTCCCTCTTCCAGGAAATTGAAATGTCGCGAAAGAATAATGGCCGGAACGAATATGATGGCAATGGTACAAAAAGGGATATTGTCTTCCAGCACCCGTCCAGGGGGTTTATTTATATATCGGACCAATACCCCCTCCTGGTGAAATTACCGGACGCAATAAAGTATCTTGATCTGGAAGAGGATTTTATTAAAACCCTGAATAAAAAAGAAAGCCTTTTTACAGTAGTGATAAAATATAATGAGTGGAAGGCGAAATTATAGCCCACTGCTATTCGCCCCGAACCGCAGTACAGCAAATTACCGCTACTGATTGCTTCAATGCCTGGTCACACTATACCAATCAATGTTTTCAGCCCAGCCTTCCCTGTTTAGGAGCAGGTACTTTTCTAATTATTCATCATCAGGATGGGCAATGTCTATTTCAGCCCCGGGAAAATTATTTTTTTCCTTCAGCACTTTTATTATTGCGACCCCCAAATGTGTATTGAGCTGACTACGGTTGAACCTTTCCTTTTTGGTGATCTTGTGCCCGGGATTTCCTCTTTTTCTTGAAGCTATATATCTGCGGACTCACAATTTATTGATACGAAATGATACGCAAATATCCGAAAATGAGCCGCCCGGAAAGACCAAAATGGCCTATTCAGGCTTCTCTTTGGTCATTTCCCAGGTCCCCCCGCATGAAGAAGTAAGGGAGTGTCCCTCCTCATCCGTCCATTCTGTATTTATCTGCCACTCGCCTTTAAAATAAGGCTTCCCTGAGAAAAGCCTCTTTTTAAGATGCCCTGCATAATGAATTTCCCCGGAAGGCTCATTGTCTGACTGTACACGGCTACCATCAGCATCAAGAAATAACTGGTACCTGTATTTCTTGCTGAAGATCAGCAGCCCGTCCCTGAATGTGCCGGTTATTGCAGAACTGTTACCGGGTACGGCCTTTACTATTTCATCAATGCAGTTCCCCTGTATTTTTCCCTCGTCGTCCCGGATGTCAAATTCAAAAGGTTCAGATTTCCCCTTAATAATATCCGGATATCCGTCACCGTATTTGTATTTACCCTTCCAGCGTCCTGATAGATTCATGCAATTCGTATAATAAATTATTTGCCTGCTTGTAGCCATAAAATGACTTCACCACAACGTTGAAGCATTGGCGATGTGGCGGTGTACTGTGTTACGTCTGCCCGGTGCCGCTGCTGATTAAAGATACAAAAGCTCATTGTTTATTCGGTTGCCCGGTGTTATTCGGTTGCCGAAACTGAATCTAAATGGAAAACAAAAAGCTGAAAATATATTCGTAGCTCCGCCATATTGCCAAACCGAATGTTATAGGCATACCCTTCGTTACACCATATTGTTAACGAACAACAAAAGTATAAGTGCCTCTCCATTCAAATGATTTATCAATTGCAATATCACTGACATTTCTTTGTAAAAGACTAAAGTTGTTATTACCAGTGTTAAAAATAAAAACTGGGAATTTCAAAAAAGGAATTTGTTTTTTCCCATTCGGAGCATTAGGAAGTGTCAATATGCTATCTGGAATCCCTTCGTCTGTTGGTTTTACATACGCTAAATTAAATACGAACACTCCTCTTTCAATAGGAAGTATTTTACAGATAGCTTTATAAGAGTCTGAAATGTATTGAAGTTTAAAATGAGTTGCAACGGTACTGGTATTTACAAAGTTGCCAACTATATCATAATACCTGAACTTATGAGTTGCAAGTTCTTGAAAGCTGAAAGCCTTAGTTGGGTCAATAAGCTTAGATGCACTTAAGAAGAGATTAAAAGGGAAATTTTTTATTTTATATGAGTTTCCACTTGCAGCATCTTTGAGAGTATCTGAAAAATTCATTGAGAATAATAGTGTGTCACCTAAAGTAATTGTGTCTCTGATTGGTGTTATGGTTGCTGGTAATTCAAACCGCATTTCCACAAATTCATACGGCTTATCCTTGTCTTTACCACAGGAAAAAAAAAGTAAAGAAGATATAATAAATATTAGAAAAATTTTCATACACTTAAATTTATTTTTTTGAATTTGAAGGCCGGCAATTGATGCAACAAATGTTCCAGCGATAATCTGTGAGCAATTGCGTAACCTCTGTTGCCTGTAAATTATTATTTGCTGCTAAGGTTAAAGAAGTATAGCCACATACATCAGTAGCCCCGGCAGCCATGCCTGTAAATACCCGTTGCATATTATAAGCATTGGCATTATCGGTAACACCAGTTAACACTAATTCACCCACATCTGTCATGTCATGTGGCATGCCAAGCGGTATCCAACTTCTTGACCTGTCTGTAAAATATTGAACATTTATGTTATCATCAGGAATGTTGTTTTCAAGCTGGTCAAGATTAGTTTGACGAATAATTGCTGCATTAAGACCTCCTATTCCCTGATACTTCCTAACAGTCATTGTATTTCCATAATAAAAACCCCACATTTCTGTAACAGCAACAAATGGAGAAAAGGGGCCGGTTTTAGGGCCATAGTCACCACCATAAGCTACAAGGTTGTACCCATAAGCCGGGTAGGTATTGTTCTTCCAGTAATCAGCCCCAACACTTGCACCGGCAAAGTGTATGGCATGTCCGGTTTCGTGGTAACAGGTATTAATGAGGTCGCTGGCATTTTCAGTTGACCTGATACCATTGATAGTTTGAAAGGTGGGGATAAAAATATCAGGCGCATTTTTAAGGAGCAGTTTTTTTAATGCCCCTCTAATTGCCCTCCCTAATTTCAGCTGCAATAATTGATTGAATTCCTCAATTGGAAAGTTTCTTCCATATACTTGTGAAAACATAGGTGTGAATGCAGAGCCATTGAACCATCTTGCCACAAGATAAACCCTTAATTTGTCTGGAGGTCTTGGTGTGCCTAAGGCAGGGGATTGTTCATAAACTTCCCAAAGGCTATTTAGATAGTGAGAGGCAGACCACCTTTCGGCATCTTGTGTCCTCTCGTTAGCATTGTATAAATAATCATGTCTTACATTTTCAAGGTCGGTCCGATAAAACCATCCTAACTTATGTTTTATTGGAAATATTAAATCCCAAACTTTAAGCCAGTTGTCAATACCCCTTGTGGCAACACCCCTGTTTTTCCATTTTAAAATTATTTGAGCTTTTTTGCGATAACCACGGTCTAAATGAAAATGCCCGTTAACATCTGTATAACCTCTTTTAATTTTTAAGAAGTTCCGTGATTTTACCATTATCCCCTTTACAGGGAAAAGATTTCTTACATCATTGTCTTCAACCCTGATAAAGCCATCCGGGTAATATTTTCTTTTTCTTCCGTTAGTAACTGTACTATCATAATCATCACCATGATATCCCATTTGGTGCATCAGATAAAGTTCGAATTCATCAGCATCTACTCCTTGATTTGTCAGCCATTCATAACCGGCTTGCATAAGCTTGCTTCGTTTGCTATAAATACAAGGTACTATACTGCCCCGATCAATATAGGGATTATTGTTATAACAGTTGGGTAACCCATTATCATCATCATATCCATCTTCACTTTCATCTGGTTCTAACGCTTCAGGTTCAGTATTGAATAAGAAAACATTTGAAATAACTTCAGTTTGTATGGTTGTGGGTAGCTGATAGTCTATAGGCAACACCGTGTACATCCACGTAATTGAACTGTCGGGTATAGAAGGGTCTTGGTAATAGTCACCGGGAATTTCAATTTCAAAGTGCATGGGTTCGTCTGTAAGGTCAAGCCCTGCTTCATCTAATTGCAATAATTCGTCTTCATCTTTAGGAAGAAAGCGAACATATTTAAAATTAGGCTGAACCACTGGATAAAGGGTATCAGTTCTTAATTGACCGCTGGAATTTGATATTCCCTTTAATTTTTTAAAATCAGCTAATGCAGCTTTTACTTTGTCTGTTTCGCAATACATTGGGATTTTTTTACCCAATACTGTAGGCTGCCCGCTTCGGGTAAGTTTGGTACCGATTTCTGTGATTGTGCCATTTGCTTGTCTATTATTTGTTAAGTCTTTTTTGCAGGAAGCAATTGTCAGCATAAGAACAGGCCACATGAAAAATTTAAGTTGTCTCATAAATGAATTTTATAGTTAAGGAAATTGATTGGTTTTTAGGTTGTCTGACTTTAAGAAAGGAGGGGTGTATCCTGTCAATGTAATGAATGCTGAATTTTACATAGTGTCCCGTTTAGGGTTGTCTATAACCACTAATTTATACACCAGCACCTGCCTATAACACACACAGAATATCAGCCCCCATTATACATATACCCCGCCAATTTTTTCCTTTCCACCCACCCGCAAAGGCTATTCCCCCTCCAGGGTCAGCATCATCGCCGCTGCTCCGGTATATAGGTATCCATATACCGCTTTACGGTGCTGTTCCACGCATCGAGGAACTGGGCCCGCTTTTTGTTCAGCTCATTATTCGTGGCATTGTAGGCATTCACGCCGGCATTGATCTCCTTCACCCCCTTGTTGAATTCATCCACATCCTGCTGGGTGCGGCTGCCGGCCGGTTTGGATTCGAATTTCTTTTTGATCTTATTGAAATTTTCCTCCTTGAGCACAAAATCACTGATCGCGGAACTTTTCTTCGCCTCCTCCTTGTAGAAATTGAGCATATTGCGGCAGGCGCTCAGCAGGGACCCATCCCCGGCATAGGGTTTCAGGGTCTTTAACTTTTCATGGCCCTCCTCCGCAAATCCCCCGAGGGAATTGCTGTTCTGCTCAATACTGTTCACATTCTTCTTCCCAATGGCCTCCATCAGGTAGGCTTCCTGCTTGTAACTTTTGAAAAAAACCAGGTACACTTCATTGTAATGGTGCATCACATCCGACGCCGTCTTCATCTTGGCTTCCAGCTCGGATGTATTTTCGAGTAACCGGATATTGTTTTTCTCCGCGAATTTCTTCTGCGTTTCATTCTGCCGCTGCGATGCCTGCTGCAGTTTTTCCTGTGCCTTTTCCTGGGCCAGCATATAGGCTTCCATGGCATCATAACTCTGCTCCGCGATCTCCTCCATGTTCACGATCTTACTGTAATCCTCATTAAAAACGCTGTACAGGAGTTTTAAATAAGCCGCCGTGGTATCCCGGAAGGATTTGTCGCCCTTATACGGCGGCATCCCCATCACATTCATCCGGGTATTGGTGATCGCATCCAGCACTTCCAGCCGGCGCTTCTCCACTTTGCGGGCGCTCTTGCCGTGCGACATACTGCTGATATACACCATGTACTTCAGGGTCAGCTGCTCGTTGGCCTTGCCGATAAACTCCAGGTAATCAACCGGTGTTTCAAAGGACTGGGCGGCACTAAATGAAGGACGGATAAAAAAACAAAGCGTAAATAATACAAGCAAGGGGCGGGAATAAAAATGCATGATCGGTTCAGGTTTAGTATAAGGTTAACGCAATTTAATCAAATCACATAAAACAAGGAAGGCTTCCCGGATATAAATATCCTCGCCGATATCGTCCAGCCATTGCTGGTTGAGCTCCCGGGCATATTCGTTATTGGCCAGCAGGGCCCTGTCAAGGTTATGATTGCCCACTTTAAAGGCAGTGGCCGTTGCCAAACCGGTTCCCTGCAGCGCCTCCCTTTCTTTTTCATTCTGCCTTGCCCATTTTTCAAACTCATCCACTTTCAGCGATATTGTTTCTGTTCGTTCCCGCCGGGCAATCATCAGGGTAATGATCCGCCGGATATCCCTGAAATTATCATCGTCTTTGAGGCGGATCGCACTCTTTGCTGCCAGTTCATTGACCGGCAGGGGAGGCAACGGTTTATAATAACTGTTCTTTGCAACGGGCTCACTGCTGAGTACATTGGGTAAGAATTTTTCCCGGTACTCGATCGCATCAAACGCGTCCGGCAAATACACATCGGGCTGTACCCCGTTCTTCTGCACCGACTCCCCGTTCAGCCGGTACAATTTACCGGTAGTGATCTTCACCATATCCATTCCCCGGTCATTCATGGGTGGTTTTTTCATCGCGGTATCCAGGGCCATCATTTGCTGCATCGTGGCCTTCCCGAACGTGGGACTCCCCGCGATCACCGCCCGGTTATAATCCTGCAAAGCGGCGGCCAGCATTTCCGAGGCGGAGGCGCTTTGTCCATTGACCAGTAAAACCAGGGGACCTGAATAGATCGTTCCCCGGTTGGGGTCCTTGAGGTAAACGATCTTCGGCTCCTTTGTCCGGATCCCGGCTTGCGGACCCTCGTCCACAAAAATGCCGATCATATCCATGGCTTCTCCCACTGAACCGCCCCCGTTATAACGCACATCGAGGATCAGCCCCTCTATATTTTCCTTTTTCAGTTTTACGATCTCCTTGGCCACATCATTGGCGCAACTGGAGCCGGTCTCGTTTTCCCACTCCGTATAAAAACCGGGTAATAATATATAACCGATCTTTTTCTCCCCTTCCAGCACAAATCCCTTCACCACGTTTTCCTCGTTCTCGATTTTTTCCTTGCGCAGCATCACGGTCCGGATCGTTCCGTCTGTTTTCCGGATCCGGATGATTATTTTTCCTTCGGCTGAACGATCCAGTTCCTCCTGTGCTTCCTGCAATCCCAGCCCGGTCATATCCTTCGTTTCTTTTCCTTCCCAAAGGATACTCAGGATCACATCTCCCTTGTTGAGGTCACCCGATTTCCAGGCGGGTCCCCCGGGCGCCAGTTTATCCACGGTGATCTGCCCTTTTTCATTTTCATCAATGTCAAGTCCCAGCGACAAAGCCTCGGTACTCAGCTGTTCCTGGAATTCCTGTTTTCCCTGCGGGGAAAAATAATTGGTATGCGGATCAAAACTCTCGGCCAGCGCATCTAAGTATAATTCGGTGATATATCCCTCCACCCCGGTCGGGTGTTCAGTGATCCGCTTCAGGTTTCTTATTTCAGTTTTCTTCAGTTGCTCCCTTACTTTAACTTCTGATACAGTGATCACAGTTTTCAGGGAGACCATAGCGGTTGTATCTTCCACGGCCATATCAAATAATTGATCCAGCGCCTTAAATTTCAGGTTCCGGGACCAGCGACCGGCAAGAGCCGGAATATCGGCGGCAAAAAGGAAGGGATTTCCGTTCACGCTGGTCACGGTTTCATTCACTGTAAAATCAAAGGGTTTCGCTGTAACCTTTGCAATAATGGAATCCGCTCTTTTGACCGCTTTCTGGTAAAGGGAAGAAAAGAGATCATAAAAAGCCCAGCCCTTATTGTTCAGTTCATCATCTAGCTGCAGACTAAAAGCCTGCAGGGATTTGTACTCAGGATCGGTAAACAGGAGCCGGCGCCCATCGGCCCGGTTGAGGATTGTTTTAAACATACTGAGTGAAAAACTGTCATCCACCGGACGGGGAGAGAAGTGGTTCAACTCAATCATTCTTTTTACCAGGACGGCCTTTTGCTGAAGAGGGGCGGGTTGCCCGGACAGGAATTGCTGCCACAGCAGGAGCAGCAATAAAGGAACAGGTTTCATGCCGCAAAAGTTAAGTATTACCGGGGAAATTATGGCAGAAGATCCTCTTCTTTTTTACTGCGCGCTTATTCTCTCTGCGGATATCGTTGCAGGAAATTATTTGGTAAATTTGAAAAAGACCTGAATAATACTGCATGAGCGCTTACTGGAAAAACTGGATTACGCGAAGAGCGTTGAAAACAGATCCTGGTAAACAGGGACCGGATCGGCCGGTATCGTCTTACCGGCAGGCCAGGGGCTACCGCGAAATGCTGATCACGATCCGGCATACAGCCCGGGATTTTCTGCTGATCCTGATGGGGGTCTTTTCGGCGGCCTTTGGATTCAAGGGTTTCCTGCTGACCAATGGATTTATTGACGGTGGCGCAACAGGTATCTCCCTGCTGATCTCCGCCCTGAGTATCATTCCGCTTTATGTTCTGATCATTTGTGTGAACATCCCGTTCATGATCCTTGGCTATACCACCATGGGCTGGAATTTCGCCGTAAAAACGGTGATCGCGATCAGCGGGCTGGCGCTCGTACTGGCCACGGTTCCCTTTCCCAATGTAACCGATGATAACCTGCTGGTGGCTATTTTCGGGGGATTTTTCCTGGGCGCAGGTATCGGCCTGACCGTCAGAGGCGGAGCGGTGATTGACGGTACGGAAATCCTCGCCATCTACCTGAGCCGTAAACTGGGTACCACGATCGGTGATATTATTATCCTGATCAACATCCTCATTTTCTCTGCAGCCGCCTATTTCCTTTCCATGGAGATCGCCCTGTATTCTATGATCACTTACCTGGCCGCTTCGAAAACACTTGACTTTATCGTCGAGGGTATTGAGGAATATACCGGGGTGACCATTGTTTCAGCACACAGCGAAGAGATCCGGCAGATGATCATTAATAAACTGGGCCGGGGTGTGACCGTGTACAGCGGGAAAAGAGGCTATGGTAAAAAAGGGGAGACAAAGGATGTGGATATCATCTACACGGTGATCACCCGGCTCGAGATCAATAAACTCCATACGGAAATTGAAAAGATCGAACCCGACGCCTTTGTGGTGATGAGCAGTGTAAAAGATACCAGGGGTGGTATGATCAAGAAAAGAAGACTGAAGCACTGATTCGCTCCCGGTTCTTTTATCTCGCGATCACCCGCATGCCTCCTCCTGACCCGGCATTATTTAATCCCGTTTTGCTCAGGCTATAGGTAAAACTGAGCAGGAAAAAACGGCGCAGGGTCAGCACTCTTGAATCTTCAATATAATTATTGCTGGTATTGCGGCTGATCCCCACATTCCGGTTCAGCAGATCCCTTGCGCTCAGTTTGAGTTCACCCCGGTTAAAGCGCAATACCTGTTTG
>JBBIGW010000072.1:0-17340 GCA_037447355.1 Bacteroidia bacterium
GCACTTTTACACCGGGGTATTTTTTTTGATGAACCGGGTGGCTTCCAGACCGTCCATTTCCGGCATTTTATAATCCATCAGGACCAGGTCCGGCTGTTCCTGTTCCATTTTCTGTAGTAATTCTTTGCCATTTTCTGCCTCAAAAATGACTTCCAGGCGTTCATCGGATGAAAGGGCTACAAGTAATCCTTCCCGGTAGACACCATAATCATCAGCGATTGCAATTTTAATCTTTGGCATCCAGGACTGGTTTAATTTGTACCGGCAGGGTGATTTGTATGGATGATTCTTCCGGTGATTTCGAATACAGGATGGACCCTTTCAGCAGGAGGATCCGGTTACGTATGTTTTTCAGACCGAGTCCTTCCTGCTGGAAACTGAAGGTTTCGAATTCTGACTGGCTCAGCCCATTCCCGTTATGGGTGATCGTGAGGCGGAGCTGGCCTTCCTGCAGGATCGAACGGATCATGATTTGCGTGGCCTTCGCGTATTTAAGGGTATTGTTGAGCAGTTCCTGGATGATCCGGTACAGGCTGATATCTGTTTCGGCGGACACTGAAATATACCGTTCATCAAGCCTTGTTTCGGCCTTGATCATGGTGCCCCCGGTTACCTGTTGCAGGAAGTGCCGGATCGCTTCATTCAACCCAAACTCTTTCAGGATATTGCTGTGCAGGTTATGGGAAATACCTCTTACTTTCTGGATAACCTGGTTGAGCAGGCCGGCTCCTTTTTCATGTAATTTTTTATCTTTTTCATCCAATGAAACCTGTTTGATGCCCAGCAGGTGCAGTTTGGCGGAGGAAAGGATAGCGCCCACTTCATCGTGCAGGGTCTCGGCGATCCGGTGGCGTTCGGTTTCTTCACTGCGGATAGCCGCCTCGATCAGCTGGTTTTGCTGCTGTTCTTTTAATGATTCAAGGGCTTTCCGGTGCTGGCGCTTTTTCCGGAAATTAAAGAAGACAGCCAGCAGCACACCCAGCATCAGGCCCAGCATCACTACAATGCCCAGTATAACAATTAATGTGAGGTTATTATTCATGGAGTACTATGGGTTGAAAAAATCTGCGTTTTTCCCTGTTTGCGTACAACCCGGCTGCGAGGGTCAGCCCGTAAATGATATGGGCGACCCCAATAATTTTTATGGCTAACATGGCAAACTCATAATTTGTATAAAAGATAGGGAAAAGAAAAATATAGATAAATAAATTTATGCTTTCCAGGATGCTGATGGCGACGCAGATATAATACGCCGGGTGATTCAGGGGAAGTGGTATGTCATCATCGATCACCGCATCCAGGAAAAAGGTAAGCGTAAAGATCAGCAGCACCGCGCTTTCCGCCAGTACCATGTACGTGCTGAATACAAACAGGCTGCCGAGAAATACGAAATTAAAGAGCGTGAACAGGATGAAAAGGAAAAAAACAACCCGGAGATATTTGTATTGCTGCAATTGTTTCAGCCGTAACAAGTAAGTGCCGATCATCAGGGGCTTCAGGAACATCAGCAGGTTATACAATATATTATTGTTCTTAAAGGGCTCCGGTACCCGGTAGTTGTACTGGGATATATAGGTGGCTATGAAATGAAGGAGCAGGGAAATGCCAAGGAGCCGGATGATGATGCTGATGCCCCCGTCCCGTTGCTTATAGAACAGGTATACGATCAGCGCAACAGCGAGGGGCCATACTTCTGCCCAGGTAAATATTTTCTTATAGAAGGAATACATAGGAAAATTTATTCAGCACAACTTGGCGGGCAGCAATAAGGCGGGCAGGGATAGGTTCCGGATGGAGCCGTTCCTTCCACCTTCCCGTCGGTTACGATTTCCACAGTAAAAGTAATATAGGCTGCATTCTGGTTGTATTGCCGGGGGATAAAACGGATAAAATCAAAATTCCGTAATGTTCCATCCGGCTTTAACAGGTTCAGCGAATCGATATTGATCTCATTGTTGGCCAGTATGACCCGGCCGCTGAATGTTTTGGCGGGGCAGTTGTTATCAATAGCCAACAGCGTATTACCGCTCAGTTTCACCTCCGTTACGGAAGATCCGGGGTAGGCGGTCAGTTGCATATTAGCGTTTACCCCCCCTGCATCCGGTGTATAAAACTGCAGCAGTAAGGTTTTAATCCTGTCAGGACTGTCTGGTTTTGTCCAGCCACTGTCCACCCAGGCCTGCATCCGGGCCTTTGTCAGGGTGACACAATTCATTTTGAATTCTTTTTTCCCTGTGGCTGTACTTTCCGGTTTTCTTTTATCATCAGCACAACTGGTCAACAGGCCGGTTTGCAACAGCAGGGCGGCCAATACCGGCAGGATAAAGCCGGAAGGCTTTAGGTTCGGTTGTTTATACATGAGAAAGTTGTTAGGTTAAGTAAATCAAAATTCTGTCTCTTGCCGGGTAACACTGAATGATTAAAATTAGAACAGGATTCCTGATCTACAAAGCTTTTCCTGCCAGGGCCCCTAATTCCGGACAATCCGGAAGCCTTCAAAAATTTGCAGGATCGCATTGTTGATCACAACCTCCGTCACCCGGGCTGCCGGTGGACCGGTCCTGCACCAGTCACAAAATAAGGCATGCTGTTCGCGGGTGCCTGTTGCTACAATGAATACGGAACCATCGGGATTATTTTTTATCTCTCCGGTCAATCCCAGTTCCATCGCTTTTTCCCTCGCGTGCTTTCTGAAAAAAACACCCTGAACTTTTCCATAAACCATGATTATGAGGGTTTCCTGCACGGTCAAAAATTAAGCAGTGTAATAATTTCCTCCAGGTATTGCCGGTCGGTAGCATCAAACTGGCTGAGTTCTGTACTATCCGCATCGAGCACGGCTACCACTTCATCTTTACGGATCACCGGTACCACGATTTCCGACCGGGAACTGCTGCTGCAGGCAATATGTCCCGGGAATTTCTCCACATCAGGTACGATCAGGGTTTTGGCTTCCGCCCAGCTGCTGCCGCAAACTCCTCTTCCTTTTTTAATACGGGTACAGGCCACCGGCCCCTGGAAAGGACCCAGTACCAGATCATTTTCTTTAACCAGGTAAAAGCCCACCCAAAGCCAGCCAAATTGTTCTTTCAGTGCCGCAGCAATATTGGCCAGGTTGGCAACCAGGTCATTTTCGCCTTCCAGCAATCCACGGATCTGCGGAATGAGGGACTGGTATTGTTCTTCCTTGCTGCCATAAAGGATCGCTAAATCTTCTGCCATATTGTAAAGATAACCCGGGCGGTTTGGTTTTGCGGCCACGAAGCTCCATTTACTGTTTTAAACGAATTCTTTTCCTGCGTATCTTTCATTCGTAAATCCATTAGTATGCGAAAACAGTTCCTTTTTTTTCTCTTGTTAATCAGTTGTATCAGCTCTTCCTCCCAGGAGTTTGGCGGGAACCCGCCTTCCCTGAAATGGAAACAGATCAATACGGATACGGTCCGGGTGATTTTCCCGGCGGGACTTGACAGCCAGGCCAACCGGGTGGCGGCCATCGTTCACCTGCTGGCGGCGGAAAAACCGGTATCCCTGGGTGACCAGCTGAAAAAGATCAATATCGTGCTGCAAAACCAAACCGTAATACCAAACGGTTATGTGCAGCTGGGTCCGTTCCGTAGCGAGTTTTTCCTCACCCCTGATATGAACAATTTCGGGCAGGGAAGTATCAGCTGGACCGATCAGCTGGCCCTGCATGAATACAGGCATGTGCAGCAAATCAATAATTTTAATAACGGGGTCAGCAAAGCCATGAAAATTTTATTCGGGGAAGAGGGATTTGCCCTCGCTATCAATGCTGCTGTTCCTGACTGGTTCTATGAAGGTGATGCTGTTTACCAGGAAACGGTACTCAGTAACCAGGGCAGGGGACGTCTCCCTCATTTTATGAATGCCTATCCTTCCCTCTGGCAGGCGGGAAAAAAATACAGCTGGATGAAATTGCGGAACGGGTCCCTGAAAGATTATGTTCCCAATCATTACAACCTGGGCTATTTGCTGGTCAATTACGGCCGGGTGAGATACGGGACCGGTTTCTGGACCAACGTGACCCGGGATGCCAGTGCCTTTAAAAGTCTTTTCTATCCATTCCAGGCAGCGGTAAAAAAATATGCCGGGGTGGATTATAAAACCTTCTGTAAAGACGCATTTGCTTTTTACGGAAAGGAAAAAGCCGGCTCTGTTACTGGTACGGAGAATTTTTTATTCCCGGCCGGAAAGAATGATGTTGCCGGGTATTATTTCCCGTACAGCGCGGGGAAGGATTCCCTGCTGTACCTGAAAACCAGTTTCCGTCATCGCCCCGCTTTTTACCTGAAAGATGAAAGGGGAGTGAGACGGATCAGGGTAAGGGATATTTCGATTGATGAACAATACAGTTACCGGAACGGGAAGATCGTATATGCAGCCTATGAGAATCATCCCCGCTGGGGGTGGAAGGATTACAGTGTGATCCGGGTGCTGGATATTCATTCTGGTCAGCAGCGAAAATTAACCACCCGCTCCAAATACTTTACACCGGATATTTCAGCGGATGGCTCAAAGATTGCCGCCGTGCAGGTGGCCACTGACGGGAAAACGGAATTGCATATACTGGATGCAAAGAACGGGGCGGTCCTGCAGCGGATCCGCTCTGCAGAGATCAGCCTGTTTACCGATCCGAAATTCATGGATGAAAACACCCTGGTGACCGCCGTCCGCCTCCGGGATGGTAAAACGGCACTCGCAACGGCCGATATCCCGTCCGGGACTACGATCCGGTTAACCCCGCCGTCATTCAATGTGGTCGGTTATCCTTCAGTAAAAGACGGTATCATTTATTTTACGGCTTCCTATGAGGGGAATGATGATGTCTTTGCCATTCAGCCCGGGGATCATAAAATATACCGGGTCACTAAGGGGAATGGGGGAAAATATTTTGTAAATGCCGGGGATGATAAGCTGACCTGGTCTCGGTTTACCGCAGACGGATACCAGTTGCAGCAGGCTGCTATTGACCGCGGGCAATGGACAGCCGTTGAGACAGCGGTTGCTGAATCTTTACAGCCGAAATGGCCCTTGACAACCGGTCCCGGGGAGTTGAATGTATTAGGGAAGCTGTCCACAGAGCGGAAATTCCCGGTCTCAGCCTATCGTAAGGGAACCCGGCTGCTTAATTTCCACAGCTGGCGGCCTTACTATGAAGACCCCCTGTTTACATTCTCCCTGTACGGGGAAAATGTATTGAATACCCTGCAGACAGAACTCTATTACCTGTATAACCAAAACGAAAAAACCAGCGCGGTCGGTTTCAGCGGCATTTATGGCGCGGCTTTTCCCTGGCTAAGCGCGGGGAGCGAATACACGTTCAGCCGGCAGGAAACCGTTGGCAGCCGTACCCGGACCTGGAACCAGCTCGACAGCCGCATCGGGCTTACGCTGTCGCTGCGATATACCAGCGGAACCACGTTTAAGAATTTTTCACTCAGCAGTTTTTATGTGCTGCGCAATGAATTTAACCGCAATTTTTTCAAGGATTCATTGGGGAATACGTCCTTCAGCTACCTCTCGCACGCCTTTTCCTGGTCGCAGCAGGTACAACGTGCCGTGCAGCATATTTATCCCCGCCTCGCTTATTCGCTGTCCGCTTCTTTCCGGCATGCCATTACGAAAGTTGAGGGAAACCAGTTCCATACGGCCGCCAGTCTCTATGTGCCGGGTTTGCTCTCCACGCACAATCTTGGTTTCAATGCCGCTTTCCAGGAGCGGGATACCCTGGGGCAGGTTTCATTCAGCAACCGCTTTGCCTATTCAAGGGGCTATACCGGGCGATATTTTACCCGCATGTGGAAAGTTTCTGCCAATTATCACCTGCCGCTCTGGTGTCCCGACTGGGGCTTTGGCAACCTGATCTATATCCAGCGAATCCGGATGAACCTGTTTTATGATTTCACCAAAGTGTATTCACGTGATAAAAAAATGACACGTGACCAGCGCAGTGCAGGAGGGGAATTATTCGCCGATACCAAATGGTGGAACCAATACCCGCTGACTTTTGGCATCCGGGTGAGCCGGCTGCTGGACTATGACCAGTTTGACGGATTTAAAGGAACTCTTTTTGAATTTGTGATGCCGGTCAGCATACTGCCGCGGTGATCATTCCGGGATAACGGCTTGTTTTTTCTTTTTCTGCCCCTGCCGTATCCATTGGTTGATCTTATAACTGAGCCAGGCGCTGCCGCTGCCCACAATGGCGCCGGCCAGCACATCGGTAGGATAGTGCACCCCCAGGTATAACCGCGAATAACCGGCCAGGGAGGCATAGGCAAAAGCCGGTGCGATCACATACCACCTGGGATAAGCGATGCTCACCGCGGTGGCCATGGAAAAAGCTTCTGAAGTATGGCCCGAAGGAAAGGAATTGTTTTTCAGATCGAGAACGGCGGTAAAGCTTGGGTCGTTATTGGCCGGCCTTTTCCGGTTCACGGCTTCTTTCATCCCCCAGGTGATAACCGAAGAAACCACCAGGCTCTCTGTAATATAAAGAGCCTTTTCCTTCATGTTTTTATCTTTATTGATCAGGCCCGTTACAAACAGAGTGGCCGGCACGGCCAGGCAAAGGCCGCCGTTGATTTTTGAGAGGTCTTTATGGAAATGGTTGCCAGCCGTACTTCGGTGCCGGGCAATGGACCGCAGCAGGTCATATTCCCAGTTATTGACCTGGGCCATTGATGCCGTTCCTGACAACAGGAGTAAAAAAGAAAATAATCCGGACCGTACAGGTAACCGCATGGTGTTGTATTTACGGATAAAAAACAGGTCAGCCCAGGCCGGCCAGGCTTTCTTCGATGACTTTGATCTTTGCTTCGGCGTCGGCTTTTTTCTTTCTTTCACTATCGATCACTTCGGGTTTGGCATTCTGTACAAACCGTTCATTGGATAATTTCTTTTCAACTGCCACGAGAAAGCCTTTGAAATAATCCAGGTCTTTCTGTAATTGCAGTTTCTGGGAAGCTGTATCCGGTGCCGTGGTGGTTTCCAGGTAAAACTTGTCCTTTTGCACCACTACGGTAATGCTGCTGGCCACCGTACCGGTAGTGTAGGCGATGGATTCCGCATTTACCTGTTTGCCCAGTATGCCTGCAATAGTATCATATACCTGCCGGTTTTCCGTCTGAATATGCAGTTTGATGGGATCCTTTGGTTTCAGTTGTGCTTTTACACGGGCATCCCGGATCGCCGTGACCACTTTTTTCAGCAAACCGGCGGCGGAAAGCAATTCTTTGTCCGCTTCAGTTGCCGGAGGAAACAGTCTTACCGTGAGATCATCCGTTCTTTCTTTCAACTGGTGATAGATCTCTTCCGTAACAAATGGCATGAACGGGTGCAGCAGTTGCATCAGTTCTTCAAAGAAGGCTACTGTTTTTTCATATACCGCTTTGCTGACCGGTTGTTCGAATCCTGGCTTCACCCATTCCAGGTACCAGCTGCAGAAGTCATCCCAGATCAGTGAATAAATTGTTTTCAGTGATTCGCTCAGCCGGAAATCATTGAACTGTTCGTCTAACTGTAACCGGACTTCTTTCAGCCTGTTCTCAAACCATCCCACCGCAAACTGGCTTTCCGGACTTCCAACTTCCGGACTTCCGGACTTCCGGACTTCCTGCCTTCCTTCCCACATCTTCACCAGCTTCAGTGCATTCCACATTTTATTAATGAAGAACCGTCCCTGGTCATTACCGGAAGGATCCCACATCAGGTCATTGCCGGCAGGAGAGGAGATCATGATTCCGAAGCGGACCGCATCCGCCCCGTCTTTTTCGATCATCTCCAGCAGGTCGGGGGAATTGCCCAGGCTCTTGCTCATTTTCCGGCCCTGTTTATCCCGGACGATCCCGGTGAAATAAACTTCTTTAAACGGTTTCTGTCCCTTGTATTCATAACCGGCCATAATCATCCGCGCCACCCAGAAGAAAATAATCTCAGGAGCGGTTACGAGTGTATTGGTAGGGTAATAATAGTTTATATCCTTATTGCCCGGGTTGCTGTATCCTTTGAATACTTCAAAAGGCCATAACCAGGAGGAGAACCAGGTATCGAGACAGTCTTCGTCCTGTTTTAATTGAGCATTGGGTATTGAGAATTGCTCATTGAACATTCTCTTCGCCTCTTCTTCTGTCGCCGCCACCACAAAACGTCCCTCTGTATCATACCAGGCCGGTATCCGGTGACCCCACCAGAGCTGACGGGAAATACACCAATCCTTAATATTTTCCATCCAGTGACGGTACAGGTTTTTGAACTTCGCCGGGTAAAATTTTATTTCTTCACCGGCTACGGCGTCCAATGCGGGACCGCAGATCTTTTTCATATCCACCCACCATTGCAGGGAGAGGCGGGGTTCCACCACCACGTCGGTTCTTTCACTGTAACCAACTTCACTTGTATAATCCTCGGTTTTTAAGAGGTAACCCTTTTCTTCCAGTTCTTTCGTGATCTTCTTCCTGGCTTCGAAACGGTCTTCCCCCACATAAATCTGTGCTTCTGCATTCAGGGTGCCGTCTTCATTGAATATATCCACTACTTCCAGCTGGTGTTTCTGGCCAAGCTGGTTGTCATTCATGTCATGGGCCGGGGTTACTTTCAGTGCGCCGGTACCAAAATCCATAGTCACATATTCATCCGTGATAATGGGGATGCGGCGGTTGATCAGGGGCACGAAGGCAAATTTCCCCAGCAGGTGCTTGTAGCGCTCATCATCGGGATGGACACAGATGGCAGTATCACCCATGATGGTTTCCGGGCGTACGGTGGCGATCACGATATATTCCTCACCGGGTATATCCAGTTTGTACTTCAGGTGATAGAGTTGCTGCCGGGTTTGTTTGCGGATCACTTCCTCATCACTCAGGGCGGTCCTGGCACGGGGGTCCCAGTTGATCATGCGTTTGCCCCGGTAGATATAACCTTTTTTATACAGATCAGTAAAGACGCTGATCACGGATTTATAATAGTCCGGATCCATTGTGAAAGAAGTGCGGTCCCAGTCCAGGCTGCATCCCATCTTCTTTAACTGTTGCAGGATGATGCCTCCGTATTTTTCTTTCCATTCCCAGGCATAGTTGAGGAAATCTTCCCGGCTGAGGGAGGATTTGGCAATCCCTCTTTCGCGGAGCATCTGTACCACTTTGGCTTCTGTGGCAATGGAAGCATGGTCGGTACCGGGTACCCAGCAGGCATTTTTTCCCTGCATCCTGGCCCTGCGAACCAGGATATCCTGGATCGTATTGTTAAGGCAGTGCCCCATGTGCAGTACGCCGGTCACATTGGGGGGTGGGATGACCACGGTATAAGGTTCCCGGTCATCGGGTTCACTGTGAAAGTAGTTTTTATCCAGCCAGTGCCGGTACCATTTTTCTTCTGTTGCCTGGTGTTCAAAGTTTTTGCTTAATTCCATACGATCCTCTCTTGTGAATACCCTGTTCCCGGCACCCCGCCGGTCTGAAGGAGTAAGGGCGCAAATTTACCGTATTTGAACAGAAACCGGAAGACCGATCGTGAGTTGGTCCAGGTTTATTCTGAGGGAGGCATATTTCGTTTCACTTCCTCGCAGATATACATTTCTCCCCGGTATACGGCGAGAATGCCTGCATTGATCTCCTCCAGGGTGGAGGTCTTGGTAAGGAAACCCCTTGCCCCCAGTTGAAGCATACGGATCGCATATTTGGGCTGGTTATGGACCGAGAGCCCGATTATTTTGACCGTGGGCATTTTTTCAAGTACGGAGCGGGTGACTTTAAAACCGTTCATGGGGGACATATTGATATCCACCAGCATAATTTCCGGCCTCGCGGTCGTCATTTGTTCCAGTGCTGCAGGACCGCTGGAGCAATCGGCGGTTACCTGGAACCGGGGATTGTTCTCAAGCAATAATTTCCAGGATGCACGGACCAGCGGATGATCATCAACCAGCATGATACGGATCGGCTCTTCTTTCATATGCTAACCAGCTTTTTTATCCTTAACCCGGCATGAAGGCCGGTTTTTTTAATTGGTTTTTGCACAGAACCCGGTATCGTAATACCTTGCGCACGGAAATTTTGAATAGGAGTTTGAATTTTTAAATAGTTAGTTATCAATCATTTAAAAGTTATAAGTAAAAATACTTATCGCATAAACAGTAAAAATACTGTAAAGTGAAAGTACAATTACTTTGGTAAATCACCAAGAAAAATTACGTGATTTTGCAGAAATTCAAATTTGCATCCCGGGTTATATTCATGTCAGAACAGACCCGGGCTGTTATATAAAAATTATCTTCGCTGGAAATTTTATTTACGATTTACCCTCAAAGGGTTATCAAACTGGTTTTCGTATGAAGAAAGAAATTACCTCCTGGTTCAGCCCTTCCCTGGAAAAAGAAATGCCGGTTGCCACTTATGGGGACTATGGATTTGCACTTTTGCTGATCCCGACAGCGGCAGCGGACTACCTGGAGTATGAACGTTTTCAGCTGATGGAACATATCGCAGGGCATATCAACGGGGGGAAAGTGAAGGTTTTTTCCATTGACAGTATCAATAACGACAGCTGGATGAACAACCAGGTGGACCCGCGCCATAAAACCTGGCGTCACCAGCAATGGAACCATTATGTGTACAATGAAGTGGTTCCGTTTATCCGGAACAATACCAGTTCAGAAACACCGATCATTACCTGCGGGGCCTCCTTTGGTGCGCTGCACAGCATGAACCTGTTTCTCAAACGTCCCGACCTGATCAACGGGGTGATTGCCATGAGCGGTGTATATGACCTGACCGAATACACAAAGGGGCATTATGACGAGGATGTTTACTTCAACAGTCCCATGCACTTTATGCCCAACCTGACCGATCATGGTATACTGGAACAGATCCGGCAGAGCCGGAATATTCATATCGTGACCGGAAGCGGGCCTTATGAAGACCCGACCAGCAGTGGCCGCCTTGCCAGAATTCTCTATGACAAGGGGATCAATTATGAACTGGATGTATGGGGAGAGGAGTGGCCGCACGACTGGAATACCTGGAAGGCCATGCTGCCGCATTACCTGGAAACCAGGTTCTGAACCAGTTGAACAAACTCTTTTCTCGGGATCATCCGGGCGCCAAAACTTTTAAGGTAATCTGTATAAACCTGGCAATCGATCAGCTGAACTCCTTCCTGTTTTAACTGTTGTGTATAACGGATGAATGCATAACGGGAAGCATTGCTCAGCCTGCTGAACATGCTTTCCCCAAAGAAAACCTTGCCCATCCGGATGCCATATAAACCACCGGCCAGTTCACCATCCTTCCACACTTCTGCACTGTGGGCATAACCGAGCAGGTGCAGATTTGTATAGGCTTTTTCCACTTCGGGAGTGATCCAGGTCCCTTGTTGTCCCGGCCTTTTTGTTGTTCTGCACGCATGAATCACCTCGCTGAACGCTTTATTGCTGGTGAATTCAAATTCTTCCCGGCGGAGAAGGGGTTTTATAGCTTTGGCAATCTTTAAATCTTCCGGGTAGAGTACAAACCGGGGATCGGGGCACCACCAGAGGATCGGGGGCTCCTCATACCAGGGAAAAATGCCCTGCCGGTAAGCCGCCAGTAATCTTTCGGCAGAAAGATCCCCGCCCATCGCCAGGAGGCCATCGGGTTCCGCCAGGTGAACAGGAGGAAATTGTACTTCTTTATCAGGAAAGATAGGGGGCATGGCGAATTTAGCCGGCCACTACTTCAACGGTTGCATTAATACCTCTCTCAGTAATGGCATCACAAAGCGGTTTAAGATCCTCATAGCTGCCATTCTTCACCGCGTATTTACCACGGAAATGAATGATATAGGAGCATTGTTCAGCCTGTTCATGGCTGTGCCCGCAAACGGTCATCAGGGTTTCAATAACCCATTCAAAGGTATTGACCTCATCATTCCAGACCACCAGGTGACAGGGTGCCTCGCCGGAGACCAGCAGGTCCACCTCATCCAGGACATCCGTTTCAATATCATGTTTAACATTCAGCATAAGGTGCAAAAATAGAAACAATCGGGAATTATTAAAATGAGGGGTCGGGAACTTTGTAGTTTTAAGTAAATAAACGATCATGGAAAGAGTAACCGGCCTGGGAGGTCCCTTTATTAAAGCGAAAGATCCCAGGCAATTAGCTGCCTGGTATGAAAAACACCTTGGGATTGCTTTTAACGGGACTACTTATGCAGCCTGGAAACCCGGGGAAATGCCGGCATCCGGGTTTACCCATTTTCCCGGAGCATTCAGCATATTTTAACCCGTCCGGGAAGGATGTTATGATAAATTTTATGGTAAAAAACCTGAAGGAATTACCCGGGGTATTGAAAAACGAGGGGGTGGACTGGGTCGGGGAACCTGTGGTGGGTGAGTACGGGAAATTTGGCTGGATATTGGACCCGGAAGGGAATAAAACAGAGTTGTGGGAACCACCTGTTTAAATGAAAAAAAATTTGGCAAAAAAAATCACAGCCTTATCTTTGCACTCCCGTTTAAAGAAATGGGAGTTTAGCTCAGCTGGTTCAGAGCATCTGCCTTACAAGCAGAGGGTCGGCGGTTCGAACCCGTCAACTCCCACAAAGAAAGGTTTCAGTTCATACTGGGACCTTTTTTATTTTCGGGGGAGTAAAATTGAATTCTCAATTTTCCCTTTATTTATTTCATAAAAATCACCTCATGGCGGCTTCATATTGTGAATTTGTCCAAACCAAAGGGAAAGATAACCTGCATCGCCTGTATCATGACCTCGAATATGGCTTCCCGATCTGCGACGATAATCTGCTCTTTGCCAGGCTCGTATTGGAAATAAACCAGGCCGGTCTGAGTTGGGATACCATTCTGAAGAAAAAGGATCATTTTTTTATTGCTTACGACGGGTTTAATATCGGTAAAGTGGCCCGGTATACAGAAAAGAAAAAAGAGAAATTACTCCAGGATGCCGGGATCATACGGAACCGGCTGAAAGTGGAAGCGGCGGTCTATAATGCGGGTCAAATCCTGTTGTTACAGAAAGAACACGGGTCATTCCGGGAATGGCTGGATGCCCATCACCCGCGCAGCAAAGAGGAATGGGTCAAATTGTTTAAAGTTCATTTCCGGTTTACCGGGGGTGAGATTGTCAATGAGTTCCTGATGAGTACCGGTTACCTGCCGGGAGCGCATGTGGAATCCTGTCCTGTGTACCGGAAACTGATTAAAGCCAAACCCAAATGGGCTGAAAAATAACAGGCAGGGGAGTACAGTAAAAAAATTAATTCGGGTTTACTTCCGGCAGCCGGTAATGCTGACCGTCCAGCACAAACAGTTCATCTATTTCCCAGGTCCAGAATTTACTGAGGGGAGACTTTTTCAGTATTTTCTCCACCTCTTTTTTACTCTCTGCATTCAGTGTGATCCAGGAACGGTGCGTTTCCATACTGACCGCATAATGATCTATCGTTCCCTTGTTGATCAGGAAATTGATATACGTACGGTGAGGCGGAACCTGCTCCATGAATGCCTCGCTCATTTCAAATTGTATGGTGACCTGGTACTTCTGCATACATTAATAAGACAACTTAAATGTAGGAAAGTTGCAACCGGGGGAAAAAGAAAGTTATACAGGTGGGGAATGGAGGGGACCCAATAGAAGGTTACCTGGTTCAGTTTTTTTGACTCATTATTGTTGATTTTTGAATTTCACCGGTTCTTCCTGAAAATAAAAGGCCCCCGCAGTTATTGCAACGGGGGCGGAGGTGGAACGTACTGGGCTCGAACCAGTGACCCCTACTCTGTCAAAGTAATGCTCTGAACCAACTGAGCTAACGTTCCGGGGGTGTAAAATTAAGTTCTTTCTTTATAATTTCCACGGCACAACTGAGTTTACCCATTCTTGCCGGTAGGGCGTGGCAACCCGGATATAATTGTCCGTATATCCCTCCATCATCCCGTTCTTGTCATGGTGTTCAAATAATACTGTACGTATCAGCCCGGCGTGCTGCTCCGTAAAATACTGCATCTTCATCCAGGAGAGATTGCGCAAGGATTTATTCCGTTCATTCCGGGTATGCACCGGCACCACCGGTTTAATATCCAGAGCAGGGGTATTGTCCCGCTCTGAATAGGTAAACACATGCAGGTAGGAAACATCCAGCGCATGCAGGAAATCGAATGTTTCTTTAAAATCTTCATCTGTTTCACCCGGGAAACCCACGATCACATCCACCCCGATCGCACAATGCGGCATCAGCTTTTTGATCAGGGTAACCCGGTCTGCATACAATTCCCTTCTGTACCGGCGGCGCATGGCCCCAAGGATTTTGTTACTCCCGCTTTGCAGGGGAATATGGAAATGCGGCATGAATTTATCACTGTTCGCCACATATTCAATGATCTCATTGGTCAGCAGGTTCGGTTCGATCGAAGAGATCCGGTAACGGCTGATGCCTTCGACCTTGTCCAATGCTTTGACCAGTTCAAAGAAGTTTTCTTCCCTTCCGTTTATGACGGCAGGGGCGGCGCCTTTTCCAAAATCCCCCAGGTTGACGCCGGTCAGAACGATCTCTTTCACTCCACCAGCCGCCAGTTCTTCCGCGTTTTTTACCACGCTGGCGATCGTATCGCTCCGGCTTTTACCCCGGGCCATGGGAATGGTACAGAAAGAGCAGGTATAATCACAGCCATCCTGTACTTTCAGGAATGTACGGGTCCTGTCATTGACGGACCAGGAAGAATGAAAGCCGGAAACTTCTTCGATATCACAACTGCAGATCTTTGCTGGATCGCCTTTGGCCAGTTCCCGGATATGCCGGCCGATATTGAATTTCTCCGCAGCTCCCAATACCAGGTCCACACCGGGGATCTCCGCAATTTCTTTGGGTTTCAGCTGGGCATAACAGCCCGTGATCACCACCAGGCTTTCCGGAGCTTTGCGCTGGATACGGCGGACCAGTTGCCGGCATTCTTTATCGGCATTATCGGTCACCGAACAGGTATTGATCACATACACATCGGCCAGGGCATCAAACTCTGTTTTCTCAAAACCTTCCTGCTCCAGCAGGCGGGAAAGGGAGGAGGTTTCTGAAAAATTGAGCTTGCAGCCAAGGGTATGAAACGCAATGGTCCTGGATTCTGCCATAGAGCCTGCAAAGATAAGTAAGAAGGGAGATTCCGGGAATGAAAAGGATTAAAATGACTTAGATGTGTGGCTGTCACCAATTTACTTTTAATTTGTAAAAATTACCGGTTTTGAATAAGAAGTGGGTCCCTTATATACTGATGCTGCTGATGCTCGGAGCGATTTTTTTTATCCGGCAATGCCAGCGTACTAAAGAACCGGCTCCCGGGCCGGACATAACCCGCCGGGATGATCCGGGGGATCCGGCAAGCAACCCCGGCCACCGCGATAAGGGCTTTGACCGCCGGGTTTCCTACCTGGAGTACAGCAACCACGCCAAATGCCGGATGCAGTGCCGCAGGATATCCCAGGCTGAAGTGGAGGAGATCATGCGGGAGGGTAAGATTAATTACAATAAGAGCGATTTGCAAAATGCGCGTTGCCCCCGTTATGCCGTGGAAGGTATTACAAGAGATGAACAGCGGGTACGTATCGTTTTTGCCCAGTGCAATGATAAAACCGTGGTGGTGACCGTGATCGACCTGGAAACAGATTTCACTTGTGATTGTCCGGGGGATGACGATAAATACAAAAACCGTCAGTGATGAAGAGCCTGCTGAAGCCGTTGCGCTGGGTTTATTCCCTTTATGCCTTTCTCTGTTTTGTGGTCATCATGCAGGCCCTGTTTCCTTTCAGCATTATTGCCAGTTTTTTTGGCAGGATAAAAGGAGGGAATATGGTCATGCGGCTCTGTATGGTTTGGGCAGATGCCTGGTTCTTTGTCATTGGTATCCGGCATCGGAAGATATTTGAAGCACCGCATGATAAAAGGAAGCCCTATATTTTTGTAAGCAATCATATTTCCTATCTTGATGCGGCCATGATCCCAAAAGCATTCCGGCAACCGGTTCGTCCTCTTGGAAAGGTGGAAATGAGCAAGGTCCCGGTATTTGGTTTTTTTTACCGCAACGCGATTGTTACCGTGGACCGAAGCAGCCCGGCCAACCGGGCCAGCAGTGTGCGGATCCTGAAATCGCTGATCAGTAAAGGAATCTCTGTGATGGTTTTTCCCGAGGGCACTTTTAATATGGGATCAACGCCCCTGAAAGAATTTTATGATGGCGCTTTCCGGGTGGCTGTTGAAACACAAACCCCGGTAAAACCTGTTTTATTCCTGGACGCCTGCCGGAGAATGCCCTATGAAGGTTTGTTCAGGATGAGTCCCGGCCGCAGCCGGATCCTTTACCTGGAAGAAATTCCAGTATCCGGGTTAACAGCCGCCGATGTTCCGTTGTTAAAAGAAAAAGTGTACCGGATTATGGAGCAAAAATTGGTGGAATATGGAGGGGGGAGAGGGAAATCGGTAGTCAGCAGTCAGTAGTCTGTAGTCGGTAGCTTCCCTCGCCGTAGTGCCAGCGAAGGCGGGTCTGTAGTCCCAGGCAGCTGACAACGAATATTAAGTAACTTCAACAGGAACCAAAGCATCTTGTACGCAGAAATCATCATACCCGCCGCTTTACCCAGGAATTATACCTGGTCGGTTCCGGAGCACCTGCTCGACCTGGTGAAACCCGGCTGCCGGGTGGAAGTGAACCTGGGCCGGAGCAAGAAATACGCCGGGGTGGTAAAAAAGCTGCTGGAGGAAAAACCGGCGTATTTTGAAACAAAGGATATCCTGAATGTGCTGGATACCGATCCCGTTGTTTTTGAAGAACAACTCAAACTCTGGGAATGGATCGCTTCTTACTATATGTGCAGTGAAGGGGAAGTGATGGCCGCTGCACTGCCGGCTCATTTCAAATTATCCAGTGAGACCATCCTGGTGTACAATGAAGAGTACGGAGATGATTTTTCCCTGCTTGACCATGATGAATATATTGTCGGGGAGGCCCTGCTGCTCAAAAAAGAATTAAACCTGAATGAAGTGCAGCAGTTACTGGATTCTTCCCATGTCTATCCCGTCATCAACCGGCTGATCCATAAGAAAGTCTGTTTTGTCTGGGAAGCATTGAAACAAACCTACTCCCCGAAGAAGGAAACCTATATATTGCTGAACCCGGATTATGACAATGAAGAAAAATTGTCTGAATTGCTGAATAACTGGACCCGGGCTCCGAAGCAGATGGAATTGCTGCTCAGTTACCTGCACCTGGTCAAAACTGAAGGGGAAGTGACCCGTGCGGCATTACTGAAAAAATCGGGTGCCTCGGATGCACAGTTG
>JBBIGW010000073.1:0-17276 GCA_037447355.1 Bacteroidia bacterium
TTATGCCCCTCATTCGGTACTGGCCACGGGTGACTGGTATAAGATCAGTGTACGGGAAGCCGGGATTTACAAAATCGATCTTCCTTTTTTAGCTTCCCTGGGCATCCAAACCAATAATCTTTCATCAGCTTCCTTCCGGCTTTTTGGATCCGCCGGCGGGATGTTGCCGGAGGCCAATAGCGGGGATTACCGGGATGACCTGACTGAAATAGCCGTTCAGGCAGAAGATGGCGGGGACGGGATCCTGAATGGCTCCGATTATATCCTTTTTTTTTCGACCGGTCCGGATCAATGGGTAAAAGATTCACTGAACCAGTCCTTCTTTCATAAAAAAAACCTGTACACGGGACAGGCATATTATTTTATCACGATCGGGGGCAATGGAAAAAGGGTACAACCGGCACCGGTAGCCGGATCACCGGCAACAACGGTCACCCGGTTTTCTGAACGGTTTTTTCATGAGCTGGACACGGTCAATTTTCTTTCGGGTGGAAAAGAGTGGTACGGGGAAGAATTCACCAATGCACCGGGCAAAACACTGAGCCGGAATTTTCCCGTATCCATCCCCGGTTTACAGACGGGTACACCCTTATCCATCAGGAGCCAGTGTGTGGCCCGGTCCGTGGGTACCGCCAGCCGCTTTGATATCCGGATCGATAATCAGCCAATGGCACAACTGCTGCTTAACCCGGTAAATGGCGGAACCTATGATGTATTTGTTCAGCAGGCCATGGTGAGCTCGGCCGGGACTTTATCATCAGCCACACCTGTTATTAATTATACATACACACCCGGCAGTTTTAATTCGCAGGGCTGGTTAAACTGGTTTGAATTATTCACAAGGAGAGCTATTTCACTAAACGGAATCAATCAGCTCCTGTTTCGCGACTGGCAATCGGTAGGGGCTAATACAGCAGAATTTGTAGTGGCCGGAGCCAATAGTACCACCCGGGTATGGGATATCACGGACCCGGTAACACCCTTGAAAATGACCGGGCAGCTGAACGGGAATGAATACCGGTTTGTGAATGATTGTTCCCGGCTCAGGGAATACGCCAGTTTTAATAATACCGGTATTTTACAACCCTTTGCTGTTGGGAAAATAGCCAACCAGGATCTTCATAACAGCACACCCGCAGACCTGCTTATCGTAACAACTGCTTCGCTGGTGCAGCAGGCCCGGCGCCTTGGTTTGTTTCACCAGCAGCGGGACCATTACAGGGTCGTGCTGGTTACCACGGAAGAAGTGTACCAGGAATTCGGAGGCGGTTACCCGGATCCCGTGGCCATCCGGGATTTTGTAAAAATGTATTATGACAGATACGGGGCGGTTCCGGCCGATAAACCCCGTTTTCTCCTCCTGTTTGGAGATGCTTCCTTTGATTACAGGGACCGGTTGATCAATAATACCAACCTGGTACCGGCCTGGCAAAGCAGCCAGTCGGCTGATCCCTTATCCACGTATGCCGCTGATGATTTTTTTGGTTTTTTAGATGACCAGGAGGATATTAATTCCGGCCTTGTTTCCAATTACCTCGATATCGGCATTGGCCGGGTGCCGGCAAAAAATGCGGAAGAGGCCGGCCGTTTTGTTGATAAAGCAATTGCTTATTATTCCAGGGAAAGTATGGGCCCCTGGCGAAATACCCTCACATTTATTGCAGATGATGAAGACGGGAATCTCCACCTGCAGGACGCCGAACTCATTACCGGTACAGCGGCCGCCACAGCCCCGGCTTTTAACCAGCAGAAGATTTACCTTGATGCCTACCGGCAGGAGAGCGGGGCCGGGGGAAGCCGCTACCCCCAGGTCAACCAGGCCATCAATAACCAGGTATATAACGGGACACTGATCTGGAATTATAACGGGCATGGCGGGTCGGCCCGGCTGGCGGAGGAAACCATTCTTGATCAGTCGGTCATTAACAACTGGAACAATAAGAACCGCCTGCCTTTGTTTATTACCGCCACTTGTGATTTTGCTCCCTATGATAACCCGGTGGTGAATTCCATTGGGGAAAACCTGTTATTGAGACCTGCAACGGGAGCTATTGCCCTGATGACCACGACAAGGCCCGTCTTTGCTTTCAGTAACCGGGTAATGAACAATAATTATATCCAATATGCTTTGCAGGCGGGCAGTGACGGAAGATACCGGGCGCTGGGGGATGCGGTGAGGGAAGCGAAAAATTTCACCTACCAGACCCTGCCCGATATTTCAAATAACCGGAAGTTCACCCTGCTGGGCGATCCGGCCATGACCCTGGCCTTTCCCGTATTAAAAATAAGGCCCGTATTTATAAACGGGATCCCTGCCGCCCAGTCTGATACCCTGAGCGCCCTCGAAAATATTACCATTGACGGGGAAGTCACGGACCAGCAGGGAGCCCTGCTCAGCGGGTTTAACGGGAATGTATATCCCGCGGTTTTTGATAAGCCGCAAACCATCCATACCCTGGGCAATGATCCGGGCAGCCAGCCGGTCCCCTTCCAGGTGCAGCAAACCACTTTATTCAGGGGAAAATTCTCGGTGATCAACGGGCGTTTCAGGGTTTCGTTTAAAATGCCAAAAGACATCAACTTCCAGTACGGGAATGGCCGTCTCAGTTTGTATGCTGAGGATGGTGCCCGCGACGGCCAGGGGCTTTTCACGAATTTCATTGTGGGAGGCATTGGCCAGGGCGGGAGCGGGGATGAGGAAGGTCCGGCCATTAAAGCCTGGCTGAATGATGAACTTTTTGCAAACGGGGGACTGACCAATCAAAACCCCGTATTGCTGCTGCGCCTGGCCGATTCTTCCGGGATCAATACCACGGGGATCGGGATCGGCCATGATATCGTAGCCACCCTGGATGGTGACAACAGCCGCTATTTTATACTGAATGATTTTTACCAGGCGGACCAGGACAGTTACCAGTCAGGGCGGGTGCGGTTCCAGTTACCCGAACTGGCCCCGGGGCCGCATAGTTTAAAGATCAAAGCCTGGGATGTGATGAATCATTCCAGTGAGATCCTGCTGGAGTTCATGGTGGCCGGGGACGGGGATCTCGAACTTAGTCATGTACTGAACTATCCCAACCCCTTTACCACGGAGACCCGTTTCTGGTTCGAACACAATAAACCCGGACAGTCCCTCCAGTACCAGTTACAGGTGATGACGATAACCGGAAGGGTCATACGCTCCATAACCGGCAGTGTTGTACCCGATGGAAACCGGGTGACGGAAATCATATGGGATGGAAAAGACGAATTTGGCAGCCGGCCCGGGCGGGGAGTGTATATCTACAAACTGCGGGTTATTGCGGGCAGTAAAAAGACAAAGGAAGTACTCGGGAAACTGGTAATGTTATGATTTTTTATCATTTTTTACCTTATTTTCAGCCTTGAAAACCAGTCTGTAAGCTTTTTAACAGTTAAATTAAAAATTGACAATAAAAACGAAAAACAGACGTTTTTTTCAAGAAATTTGTTTATTGGCAAGCGCCATCATAACTACAAAAACCATTGAGAACCACCTGAAACGGCATTTTTTTCGTTTCAGATAATTTCTCTATTTTAGTTTTGTATTTATGCAAATGCTCTATATTTACACCATTATTAAAAATTTTCTAATGAGACCAACTGCTTTAAAACTAACTGCCGGACTACTGCTTTTTTGTGGTTTATCTTCTACTGTAAAAGCTCAGGTTGACCCTATTAACGTAGTTACCACCGCTGTACCGTTTCTTCGTATTTCACCCGATGCCCGCTCTGGCGGTATGGGTGATATTGGTGTCGCCACTTCTCCTGATGCCTATTCAGGATTATGGAATATCGGTAAAGTGGCATTTAATCAATCCAAAGGGGGCATTGGCGCAACTTATACTCCCTGGCTGAAAGACCTGGTAAATGATGTTTACCTCGCTTCACTGGTTGGTTATTATAAATTAGACGATGAACAGGCTTTCTCTGGTGCTGTTCGTTATTTCAGCCTTGGCAATATCGAGTTTACCAATATTTCCGGTACTTCTGACGGAAACTTCCGTCCCCGTGAATTTGGTATTGACCTCGGTTATTCCCGTAAGCTGAGTGCCAAAAGCGGGGTGGGCCTGGCATTAAAATATATCAATTCCAACCTGGCCGGTGGTCATACCAACGGAAGCACTACCTACAAATCTGCCAGCGCTGTTGCAGCTGACCTGGCTTACTACCATGATGGTAAAAAATCCGGTAGCGGGTTTGCCTGGGGTGCTGTATTATCCAACTTAGGTACCAAGATCTCTTATTCAGATAACGCGGATGCAAAAGACTTCATTCCTGCCAACCTGGGCCTGGGTCTGAATTATGCCAAAAAAATGAATGACAACAACTCCATTTCTTTTGGTGTTGAAGTAAACAAACTGTTAGTACCCACACCTCCCGGTGAAGGTGCCACTGCACAGGATATTGCTGATTACAGGAGCAAGAGCGTAATCGGAGGTTGGTTCAGTTCTTTCGGTGATGCCCCCGGTGGTTTTGCGGAAGAAATGAAAGAATTCCAGGTATCTGCCGGTGCTGAATACTGGTACAATAACCAGTTCGCCCTGCGTGCCGGTTATTTCTACGAAAATAAAACCAAAGGTGACCGCCGTTATTTCACAACCGGTTTAGGTCTGAAATACAATGTATTTGGTTTCAATTTCGCTTACCTGATCCCTGCTGGTAGTGGTGTAAGCCGCAACCCGTTGTCAAACACCCTGCGTTTCTCTGTGCTGTTTGACCTGGATGGTGCTAAAGCAGCCAAATAATCTTACGAAGTTTTGTATATGGAGTCCCGGCCTTGTGCCGGGATTCTTTTTTCCAGACAGTTCGGGCAGCCGGCCCTGTCTCTTTATTATTCATGCGGGAACTTAACCCGCTTTTAGGATATTTGTAAAAACAGGAATTATGGCATACCGCATTGGCTCCGGTGTGGATTTTCACCAGCTGGCAGAAGGCCGGGAATTATGGATCGGCGGCGTTCAGATCCCCCATCATAAAGGCTCCCTGGGACACAGTGATGCGGATGTGTTATTGCATGCCATCTGCGATGCCCTCCTCGGGGCGCTGAGCCTGGGCGATATCGGTATTCATTTTCCCAATACCGATCCGGCTTACCGGGATATAGACAGTAAGATACTGCTCCGCCGTGTCTATGAACTGATCTCCGGAAAGGGGTACAAGGTGGTAAATGTGGACAGCACGCTTTGTCTCGAAGCGCCGAAGATCAAACCCTGGGTGCCACAGATGCAGACTGTCATTTCAGGGATCCTGCAGGTGGAGAACAGTGATGTATCGGTGAAAGCCACGACTACTGAAAGGATGGGTTTTGCGGGCAGGGAAGAAGGGCTGATGGCCTATGCCACTGTATTACTGAAGAAGGAGTCCTGAGCCGGTTCTGTTTCCTTTCTCCAATACTTATCTTTGCCGGATACCAATGGTGGAAGTAAAAATAATTAACCAGTCGTCCAACCCCCTGCCGGCCTATGCCACGGACGGATCATCGGGGATGGATATCCGCGCTTATCTCGAAAATGAGCTGACCCTTGCTTCATTTGAAAGATGCCTGGTCCCTACCGGTTTATTTATCGAAATCCCGGCAGGTTATGAGGCCCAGGTCCGGCCCCGCAGCGGACTGGCCATCAAACAGGGCATTACCTGTCTCAATACCCCCGGCACCATTGATGCCGATTACCGGGGAGAAATTAAGATTATATTAATCAACCTTTCGCAGGAAGATCAGGTCATTCATCCCGGCGACCGCATTGCCCAACTGGTGATCCAGTCAGTGGAAAAATGCAGCTGGATCACGGTGCAGGCACTGGAAAGCAGCGGGAGAAATGAAGGAGGCTTTGGCCATACCGGAAAAAAATAAAGCAGTACGCATGATCCGAAACATATTTATTTTCATTCTTGGCGCTTCCCTGTTTGGCTCCTGCAGGGCCACCAAAAAGATCCAGTCCGCCATTGTAAAAAAAGATACCGGCACCGTTGTGCTCCCCGCCGTGGATACCGGTCATGAGGATTCGATGGCTGTGATCCGGGAGCAATACAGCCAGTTGGTGAAGAACAGGATCGGTTTTACAAGCTTTTCTGGCAAAGTGGATGTGGATTATGAAGAGACCGGTGGCAGGAAACTGAATGTAAATGCCGAGCTACGCATGTACCGGGACAGTGTGATCTGGATCCGCATTACCGCTATTTTCGGTATTGAAGGATTGCGGGCCTATATCACCCGGGATTCGGTGAAGATACTGGACCGCCAGAATAAGGTTTATATCGCCCGGAGTGTGGCCTATCTCCAGGAAATTGCCGCACTGCCGCTGGACCTCCCATCGCTACAGGATTTGCTGATTGGTAATCCCGTTTTCCTGACGCCGGATATTACTTCTTATAGCAAGTCGGCGGGGAGCATTTCCCTGAATGGGGCGAACAGTTTATTCAAAATGATGATTACCCTGGGTGAGCCCGAAAGGTTGCTGCGGAGCGCCAAACTGGATGACCTGGATGAACAACGGAACCGGACCAGTTACCTTACCTGGAGTGATTATGAGGATAAGAAAGGCATTCTGTTTTCCAAAAAGCGGGTGATCACCGTGGCGGAAAAAAAGACCCTGGAGATCAAACTCAATTATAAACAGTATGAGTATAATGAAACGTTAAGTTTCCCTTTTTCCGTACCCAAAAACTATAAAGCGGAATAGCCGGTAAAATTTATTTTGCATATTGCCGTTTGAGAAAAAATGCCGACCCTGTTTTTTTAACCTCAATCCGATTTGTCATGAGAAAAATTATTTTGCTGCCCTTTTTCTTTTTCGGGTTTGCTTTTGTAAGCCTGGCCCAACCCACCCAGGATAAGACCCAGCTGGAAAAGGAAAGACAGGAGATCCAGCGGGAGTTGCAGGAAATACAGGGGGTTTACAACAAGGTAAAGGGGCAAACCAAACAAACCCTGGGCCAGTTGAATATCCTGAACCGGAAGATCAACCTGCAGGAACAATACATCAGCACGATCAACCGGGAACTCCGGAACATTGATGACGATATCTACCTGAGTGAACTCGAGATCTACCGTCTCAGCAAACAATTAGATACCCTCAAGGCCCAGTATGCAAAGTCAATTGTCTATTCTTATAAGAACAGGAGTAATTACGATTATGTCAATTTTATTTTTTCCGCCAGCAGTTTTAATGACGCGATCAAACGGATCGCCTACTTAAAGAGTTACCGGGCGTACCGGGAAAAACAAGTGAGTACGATCCAGGAAACACAGGTGCTCATTGCACAGCGGAAAAAACAGCAACTGGTGCGCAAGGACCAGAAAAATGTGACCCTGGAAAGCCAGACCAAACAGGTGCAGGAACTGGCCGTGCAGAAAAAAGAGAAAGACGCGGTGGTGTCCCAGCTGAAATTAAAAGAAAAGGAACTGGCCGGACAGATTGCCAGCAAGAAGAAAAGAGACCGCGATCTGCAGAATGCGATCACGGCCATTGTACGCCGGGAAATTGAAGCTGCTAAGGCGAAGGCGAAAGCGGAAGCCGAGGCGAAAAGAAAAGCGGATGAACTGGCGGCAAAAAATGCAGCGAAGACAACCACGCCGGTTAGTTCTCCGGGTACCAATCCCGCCACAAACCCTGCGGTCGTTACCAAAAGAAATGAACCGGCTAAAAAACCGGATAGCTACCTGGACCTGAATGCCCGGGACGTAGCCCTGAACAGCAGCTTCCAGGCGAATAAGGCAAGGTTACCCTGGCCCGTGGACAACGGGATCATCACCCTGCGTTACGGGACCAATAAAATCGAGAACACCCTCCTGACATTTGATAACCCGGGTATCACCATTGCCACTCCTTCGGCCGGGGTAGCGGTAAAAGCGGTGTTTGATGGTGAAGTAAGCGGGGTTTATAACCTGGGTGACGGGATGGCGATCACTATCCGGCATGGTAAATACTTTACAACCTACAGCAATTTATCCGGTGTTACCGTAACAAAAGGAGCGGTTGTGAAAACCGGCCAGCAGATCGGCAAAGCCGGCAGGGATGATGATGGAAACGGGGGACAGATTGATTTTATCCTGATGGTCGAGACCCGGAACGTGGACCCGCAGCCCTGGCTGCGCCGCTGATAAAAATGAAGGAATAAAAAAAATCCCGCATTCCGGGATTTTTTTTTATTCAGAGAAAGCGTTCATATAATTTCTCATACTGCGGTACGATATTATGTATATCATATTTTTTAGCATGCGCGGCAGCTCTTTCCTTATAGCCCTGTAAAATGGCATCATCTTTTAAAATGGAAAGCGCCTGGGCTGTCATTGAACTCACATCCCCCACATGGCTCATGAAACCGGTTACTCCCGGGATATTGATCTCGGCCAGTCCGCCTGCGTTGGTGGAAACAACCGGTACCCCAGCGGCCATCGCTTCCAGTGCCGCCAGGCCGAAACTCTCGTATTCGGAGGTCAGTAAGAAGAGATCGGCAATGGCCAGGATATCTTCCATCTGTTCCTGTTTACCTACAAAACGGATCTCATCACAAACGCCCAGTTCCCGGCTCAGGTCTTCCGCCGTACTGCGTTCAGGGCCGTCGCCCACGAACAATAATTTAGAAGGGACCTGTTTATTGACCTCCGCGAAGATCTGCACCACATCCTGCACCCTTTTTATCTTACGGAAATTAGAAGCATGCAGGAAGATCCGTTCTCCGTTCGGCGCGATCACTTTGCGAAAGGCGTCAATAGGTTTCCGGTTGAAGCGGCTTACATCCACGAAATTCAGGATCACTTCAATTTCTTTTTCAATGTGGAAATGGCTGAGGGTTTCCGCCTTCAGGTTTTCGGATACCGCGGTGATGGCATCGCTTTCATTGATGGAGAAAGTAACCACCGGGGCATAAGTCTTGTCCCGGCCCACCAGGGTGATATCCGTACCATGCAGGGTGGTGATCACCGGTATGTTCTTTCCCTCTTTCTTTAAAATCTGTTTGGCCATATAGGCAGCGGAAGCATGCGGAATGGCATAATGGACATGGAGCAGGTCCAGGTCATTGTTCTTGATCACATCCACCATCGTACTGGCCAGGGCTGTTTCATACGGCGGGTAATCAAACAGGGGGTAGGTGGGTACCTGCACTTCGTGGTAAAGGATATTCGGTGTAAAGGAACCTAAACGAACCGGTTGCTGGTAGGTAATAAAATGAACCAGGTGACCTTTTTGGGCAAGGGCTTTACCGAGTTCGGTGGCCAGTACACCGGATCCGCCAAATGTGGGGTAGCAAACAATACCGATTTTCATAAATAAAAAGTAAAAGGGGAACTAAGGTAACAGTTTTAAACGGCTTTGGTTGACCGTTCATCTTAAATAATTATCTTCAATTCCCTCATTTTTTAACTTTGGAAAAAATCAACGGATGAGAAATCTTTTTTTGAGTATGGTGAGCTTCCTGGCTGTTCACCTGGCGGGTGCCCAGTCTGCGGATTCGGCTTATATTAAACGTATTTCCGATGAGATCCTGACCAACGGGAAGGCCTATGAGCATCTTCATTACCTCACCAAACAGATCGGCGGCCGCCTGGCGGGTTCTCCCGGTATGGTAAAAGCGGAGCAATGGGGCCTGCGGATGATGCAGCAAAGCGGCGCGGATCAGGCCTGGTTGCAGGAATGCAGGGTGCCTCACTGGATCAGGGGCGGAACCGATATCGGGCAGGCCAGGTACACCGTACCAGCCACAGGTACCAGGAATATGATCGCAAAATCCAAAGTCCTTGATATTGTAGCCCTCGGTAATTCTGCCGGCACCGGTACAAAGGGGATCAGCGGACAGGTGCTGCTGGTGAATTCCTTTGATGAACTGGAAACAAAAAAGGACCAGGTAAAAGGGAAAATTGTATTTTATAATTATAAGTTCAACCCAACCTATATCCATACTTTTTTAGCGTACCGTGATGCCGGCCAGTACCGCGGGCAGGGCCCGGGCCGGGCGGCTAAATACGGGGCAATGGCGGTTATCGTCAGGAGCATGAGCCATTCAACCGATAATAACCCGCATACCGGGGCCACCCGTTATGATACGGCTTATCAAAAAATTCCGGCCGTAGCCATCGGGTTAAAAGATGCAGACTGGATGAGTGAGCAATTGCAAAAAACAGAACTGCGGGTCACGCTGAAAACAAATGGTCAGTTCCTCCCCGATACCATTGGGCACAATGTGATCGGTGAACTGAAGGGCGCTGAGTTTCCTGACCAGATCATTACTGTAGGCGGGCATCTCGACAGCTGGGACAACTGCGAAGGCGCGCATGATGACGGAGCCGGCTGTGTGCAGGCCATTGAAATATTAAGGGCCTTCAAAGCCCTCGGCTACCAGCCAAAGCATACGATCCGTTTTGTATTATTCGCGAATGAAGAAAACGGGCTGAGGGGAGGTTCCAAATACGCGGAAGAAGCCGCGGCCAAAGGAGAGAAACATATATTGGCTATTGAAAGCGATGCAGGCGGCTTCACCCCCAGGGCGCTCGGTTTTTCAGGCAGTGATGAACAATACCAGCAATTTTTATCCTGGAAAGATCTGATTGCCCCTTATGGATGCAGTGAGCTGGTAAAGGGGGGCGGTGGTTCCGATATCGGCCCGCTGAACCGGGTGCTGAAAACTCCTACGGCCAGCCTGAATCCCGATAGCCAGCGGTATTTCGATATACACCATGCACGCAGTGATGTTTTTGAAGCGGTGAACAAAAGGGAGCTGGAACTGGGCGCTGTGAATATGGCGGCCCTGATCTATCTCGTGGATAAATACGGACTATAATATGCAGTTACAAATATTCAGGAAAATATTCCGGAGAGACCTGGAAAAACTGAAGCAGGAGATCAGCCTGTATAAAGCGGAAACCAAGATCTGGGTGACCGAAAAAAGTATTTCGAACTCAGCGGGAAATCTTTGTCTTCATCTGCTCGGAAACCTGAACACCTATATCGGGGCGGAAATCGGGAAATCCGGATATACCCGGAACCGGGAACTTGAATTTTCCCAAAAAAATGTACCGAGGGAGGAGCTGCTGAATGGTATTGACAGAACCCTTGAAACGGTGGACCGGGCGCTCAGCAGCATGAAGGAGGATGAGCTGGAGAAGGAGTACCCGCTCCTGGTTCTTGCCGAAAAAACAAGCACCGGTTATTTTTTGGTTCACCTGTCCGTCCACCTGGGTTATCACCTGGGGCAAATCAATTATCACCGGAGGCTGCTCGATGAGCCCTCCGCAAACCCGATGGGTCATTTATGAGTTTGTATTATGAACAACGGAAGGAGGATTTCCTGGTCAGCACGGATCCTGCTTTACTGGATATAGCTGTGATACATGGTTATTTATCCGGCGAGTCTTACTGGGCGCAGGGTATCCCGTTGCCGGTACTTCAAAAGGCTTTGTCCAATTCACTTTGTTTCGGATTATACCAGGTGGGTCGCCAGGTCGGGTTTGCCCGGCTGGTCACGGATAAAGCCACGTTCGCTTATCTCGCCGATGTGTTCATCCTGCCGGAACAGCGCGGCCGCGGTCTGTCCAAATGGCTGATGGAAGTGATACAGTCGCATCCCGGACTTCAGGGTCTTCGCCGCTGGATGCTGATGACAAGAGATGCCCAGGGACTTTATGAACAGTTTGGCTGGACCGTACTGGATGAGGATGCCCGCCAGCGCAGTATGCAGCGGCATTTTAAAGATATCTACAAAAAGAAGGATTAGCCGTTTACCAGGGACTCAACGGCTGCCTGCACTTTCGGGAACGGGAAACTGTTAAGGGCTTCATCCATCAGCTGCCTGATCTCCGCCGTACAAAGGTTACCGATGCTTCCTTCGTGGGTATGCTGTACGCGGGTGTCATAGGTAAACTGCCCGGCTTCAATAGCCCGGCCCACTTTTTTATACGCATCACGGAAAGGCATACCCGCATTGACCAGCTTGTTCACTTCTTCCACGCTGAAGAGGTATTTGTATTTCTCATCCGCCAGGATATCCTTTTTGATTTCGATATGACCCAGCATCAGGCTGGCCATGCTGATACAGTCTTTCAGTGTTTTAAAGGCCGGGAATAAATGCTCTTTCAGCAATTGCAGGTCGCGGTGATACCCGGAGGGCAGGTTCGTGGTCATCATCGTGATTTCATTGGGGAGGGCCTTGATCCGGTTGCCATGGGAGCGGATCAGTTCGAATACATCCGGATTCTTTTTATGGGGCATGATGCTGCTCCCCGTGGTCAGTTCCGCAGGAAAAGAGATAAACCCGAAATTCTGGTTCAGGTACAAACAGGCATCCATGCTTAGTTTGGCCAGGGTATCGGCCACATTCGCGAGGGATTGTGCCACGATCCGTTCCGCCTTACCCCTTCCCATCTGGGCATAAACCACATTATAGTTCATTGCTTCAAACCCCAGCAGCTGCGTGGTAAGGTGGCGGTTGATCGGGAAGGAGGATCCGTAACCGGCCGCGGAACCCAGCGGGTTTTTATTGACCACTTCATAGGCCGACCGGATCGTGATCACATCATCCACCAGGCTTTCTGCATAGGCCCCGAACCACAAACCAAAGGAGGATGGCATGGCCAGTTGCAAATGTGTATAGCCGGGAAACAAATGATCCTTGTATTTTTCACTTTGCGATTGCAGCAATGCAAAGAGGGAGCCGATTGATTTCACCAGTTCCTCCAGCTCATTCCGCAGGAATAATTTCACATCCACCAGCACCTGGTCATTGCGGCTGCGGGCCGAATGGATCTTCTTTCCCGTATCACCCAGCTTTTGGGTGAGAAGGAGTTCGACCTGGGAATGGATATCTTCTATCTCCGGGTGAATAGAAAGGGGGGAAGAATGAGCTGGGTCCGTGGTTTTGTAAATTTCACGTAAAGCGGAAACCAGTGAATCTTTTTCCGCTGTGGTAAGCAACTCTGCAGAGGCCAGCATGGTTACATGAGCGATACTGCCCATGATATCAAAGGGAGCCAGCAACAGGTCGAATTCCCGGTCGCGGCCCACGGTAAAGACTTCGACTTCCTTTAGGGCAGCAGTATCCTTTTGCCAGAGTTTCATATTACCTGATTTAGGAGGTTAATATAGAGTGCGATCCCTTCCTTTATTTCATCAATAAAGATAAACTCATCCGCGGTATGACTGCGGGCTGAATCCCCCGGACCCATTTTCAGGGCGGGGAAGGGCATCAGGGCCTTGTCGGAAGTGGTGGGGGAGCCATAGTAGCTGCGCCCCAGTGCTGTCCCTGCTTTTACCAACGGGTGATCCAGTGCAATTGAAGTGGAACGGAGCCGGGTGCTCCTGGGATTGACTTCACATTGCACATTTGCTTTGACGAGCCCGATCACTTCTTCAAAACTGTACAGTTCGTTAATGCGGGTATCCACCACAAAACGGCAGACCGCCGGTACCACGTTGTGCGCTTTGTTTTCCGTTTCGATAACGGTCACACTCATCTTGGAAGGACCCAGCAGCGGGGATATTTTATCCAGCTGATGGGTTTGAAACCAACGGATATCGGGCAGCGCTTTGTAAATGGCATTCTCTCCTTCATTCCGGGCAGCATGACCGGCTTTGCCATGACTAACACAATCCAGTACGAGCAGTCCTCTTTCCGCCACGGCCATCTGCATTTGCGTGGGTTCGCCCACGATGGCACAATCAACAGGGGGGAGATGGGGTAAGGTATATTCGATACCCCCGGTACCGCTGATCTCTTCTTCGGCTGTTGCGGCAAAGATCACATTGTAAGCACCTCCTTCTTCCGGGTAATAATGCAGGAATACGGCCAGCAATGAAACCAGGCAGCCGCCTGCATCATTGCTCCCGAGGCCAAAGAGTTTGCCATCCTCCACAACGGGAACAAAGGGATCTTTTGTGTATTGCGGGTTGGGTTTTACCGTATCGTGGTGCGAGTTCAGCAGGAGAGTGGGTTTGTTCGCGTCGAAATTCCTGTTCAGGGCAAATACATTGTTCCCCACCCGGGTATGGATTATATCGCGGGTTCCCAGGAAGCGGCAGAGAATGCCGGCAGTCTGGTCCTCCTGTTTACTGAAAGAGGGGGTGGCGATGAGTTCTTTCAACAGCTCAACCGCATTTTCCTGTAATATGGTGATATCAGCGTTCATGTATAATACTTGTACCCGCCTCGCCTTTTAACAGGTCCGGCAGTTGTTCGGCTTTCCCGATCCTTACCTTGCTTACCCCGCTGTTCAGCGCGGTAAAGGCATTGTCCAGTTTGGGAATCATGCCGGCAAAGATCCGGTGCTGCGCTTTCAGATCCCGGTAATAGGAGGGTTGTATCTCCGGGATTACGGTGGTTTCGTCAGCGGCATCCAGCAGCACCCCGCTTTTCTCAAATGTATAGATCAGTTCTGTTTGGTAGTGCCGGCTCATGGCTTTGGCCATTTCCTGGGCAATGGTGTCGGCATTGGTGTTCAGCAATTGTCCCTGCTGGTCATGGGTGATGGGTGCAAAGACCACCGCAATATTTTTTTCCAGCAGGCTGCTGATAAGGCCGGTGTTGATAGCATCCACATCGCCTACAAATCCGTAATCGAGCACGGGGTGATTCCGTTTATGGGCCAGGATGGAATCGCCATCCGCCCCGCAGAGCCCGATGGCATTGCAGTTTTCCGCCTGCAGGCGGGCGACAATATTTTTGTTGATATACCCGGCATATACCATCGTCACGATCTTCAGGGTTTCCGCATCGGTGATCCGGCGGCCATCGAGGAGCTGCTGTTCAATGCCCAGTTTCTCTGCCAGCTGGGTGGCCAGTTTGCCTCCCCCGTGTACCAGGATCTTCTTTTCATCGATAGCGGCAAAGTCCCGGAGTAAGGAAGACAGTTTGGCCTCATCATCGATGATGTTGCCACCGATTTTTATGACATACAGTTTATCCATTGCTTTGTAACAGTTCTTCCAATACCGCCTGGGCTGCCCATACCCGGTTGCCGGCTTCCCGTGTAACAATACTGTTGGGGCCGTCCAGCACTTCATCGCTCAGTTCCACATTGCGGCGCACCGGCAGGCAATGCATCACTTTCGCATTACGGGTTCCTTCGAGTTTTTTATTGGTCAGCATCCATTTCGGGTCGCTTTCATAGATTTTCCCGTAATCATGGAAGGTGCTCCAGTTCTTCACATACACGAAGTCGGCATCTTTCAGGGCTTCTTCCTGGTTATGGGTGATCGTGGCGCCGTTGGTGAATTCCTCACTCAGTTCATAGTCTTCGGGGTGGGTGATCACAAAATCCGCCCTGCCCCAGGCATTGATCCACTGGGCAAAACTATTGGCCACGCATTGGGGTAAGGGTTTTACATGCGGCGCCCAGGTCATCACGATTCTCGGTCTCCTGACCCCGTTAGGACCGGGATTTGATTGCTGCATCTCTTCCGTTATGGTAATGATATCGGTAAGCGACTGGAGCGGGTGCAGGGTGGCACTTTCCAGGCTCAGCACCGGGGTGCCTGCATACCTGATAAACTGTTTAATATACAATTCGCTGTAATCGTCTTCCCGGTTCTTTAAGGAAGGAAACGTGCGGATGGCCAGGATATCAAAGTACTTGCCGAAAACAGGTGCTGCATCTTTGATATGCTCCACCGTGGTACCGCTCATGATGGCCTCTTCTTCAAACTCCAGGGCCCAGCCCTCGCTGCCCACATTGAATACAATGGCTTCCATGCCCAGGTTCTGTGCCGCGATCTGGGTACTCAGGCGGGTTCGCATACTGGGATTCAGGAACAGGCAGCCAATGCGCTTATTGCTGCCCAGTTCTTTCCGGCCAAAGGGGTTGGCTTTATGCGCCAGCGCTTTTTGCACCAGGGCATCAATGGCATCACCGGGATTCCCCCCGGTGGTACGGGTGAGATCGTTGACAGATGTGAAGTTTCTCATGTTATGATACAGCCGTTGAAACTAAAATATTGATTTCTTCCTTAATGGATTCGATGAATTGTTCCGCGTCTTTTTTCTTTAACCCTAACGAGGGCAGCAAACGGATGACATTGGGTTTGGCTTCCCCGGTAAAGATCTTCTGGTTCCGGAGCAGGTTCTTCTTCAGGTCCTTCAGTTCTTCCGGTACATCAAAACCAATCATCAGCCCCCGGCCCCTTACATTTTTCAATTGGGGGATGGCTTCCAGTTCATTTCTCAGGTATTTCCCGATCATCACGGCATTGCCCATCAGTTTTTCTTCTTCGATGATCTCCAGCACGGCCAGGGCAGCCGCACAGGCCAGGTGATTGCCGCCAAATGTAGTGCCCAACTGGAAATGTTTGGGTTTGATATGCGGGGCAATGATAATACCGGCAACCGGGAACCCGTTGCCCATTCCTTTTGCCATCGTATAGATATCGGCATTGACACCGGCAAAATCATGGCTGAAGAATTTTCCGCTTCTGCCATACCCGCATTGCACGCTGTCGGCAATATACACGGCGCCGTATTGGTCACAGAGGGAGCGGATACTGCGGAGGAAGCTGTCATCCGCCACATTGATACCACCCACTCCCTGGATGCCTTCAATGATTACCGCGGCAATTTCATTCCCGTTTGATTTGAAGCAGGCTTCCAGCGCTTCCTCATCGTTGAAGGGAAGAAAGATCACCTTGTCGGTTTCATTGACAGGCGCGATATAGTTCTTATTGTCCGTAACCGATACGGCCAGGGAGGTTCTCCCATGAAAGGACTTGCTGAACGCGATCACTTTCTTTCTTCCGGTGTGGAAGGAAGCCAGCTTCAGTGCATTCTCGTTGGCCTCGGCCCCGCTGTTGCAGAGAAAAAGCTGGTAATCCGTTTTGCCGGACACTTTCCCCAGTTTTTCGGCCAATTGCGCCTGCAGGGGAATTTTAACCGAATTGGAATAGAACGCGATTTTCTCTAACTGCTCCTCAATACGTTTTACCCAATGGGGGTGGGTGTGCCCGATGCTGATTACGGCATGACCGCCATAGAGGTCCAGGTATTGTTCTCCTTTATCATCCCATACATATGCGCCTTTGGCTTTTACAATTGTTACATCGTTGATGGGGTAAACGTCGAATAGTTTCATGGTATAGTGTTGAGAGTTTGGAGTTGAGAGTTTGGAGTTTAGAGTTTAGAGTTTGGGGTTGGAGGTGTCTCAACATTAAACTCTAAACCTTCAACTAAAAATAGTTTGCCTTTAGTTTCAGTCCTGCTGTTTCTTCCAGCCCGGAAATTAAATTCATATTCTGCACCGCCTGCCCGCTGGCTCCTTTTACCAAATTATCAATGGC
>JBBIGW010000074.1:0-17170 GCA_037447355.1 Bacteroidia bacterium
AGATTGAGGCGGTGATCAGGGAGATGATGAGGGAGTAGGAGTTTGGGAGTCAGTAGTCGGTAGTTCGTAGCTCGCAGCTCAAAGCTCGCAGCTTGTAATTAAACCAGCATTAATGAAACTTACACTTTACCAGGTTGATGCATTTACAGACCATTTATTCGGCGGGAACCCGGCGGCGGTGATACCGTTAAAAAAATGGCTGAACACCGCGTTGTTACAAAAGATCGCACTCGAGAATAATCTCAGTGAAACTGTTTTTTTTGTGCCTTCCGAAAAGAAGGGAGTGGATTATGATATCCGCTGGTTTACGCCCGCCCTGGAGATCAATCTTTGTGGCCATGCCACGCTTGCTTCGGCATATATCCTTTTTGATATCCTGGAAAAGAAAAAAAGAAAACTGGTCTTTCATTCCCAGAGCGGCCTGTTGATCATCCGGAAAGAAAAAGGCCGGATGCTGATGGACTTCCCTTCCTGGAAACCGGAACGGGTTACAGATTACCCGGCTGAACTGAACCAGATCCTTGACGGGGCGGAGATAACCGGGGTGTACAGGTACCGGGACCTGCTCGTGGAGCTGCAGGACGAGGAGGCGGTTAAAAAATGCGCGCCGGATTTTACCCTGATGAAGAAGTACGTGGATAAAATGATCATCACAGCACCCGGCAAAGAAGTTGATTTTGTTTCCCGTTTTTTTGCGCCGGGCGCCGGCATCAATGAAGACCCCGTCACGGGTTCCGCCCATTCGCAACTGATCCCTTTCTGGTCAGAAAAAACCGGTAAAAAGAAAATGCTGGCCCGGCAACTATCCGAAAGAGGCGGTACGGTTTATTGCGAACAGCTGAATGCTGAAAGGGTGATGATAGGTGGTAACTGCGTGTTTTATATGAAAGGCGTTATCACCCTGCCTTAATCCAGGAATTTATTTTTCAGTTCAGGAGTGGGGATCATACAGCTCTCCTTTTTCCCGAACCAGCGGTAACGGTTGCGGGCAATCCGGTTATATACCCAGTCGCGGATAAAGCGGGGAACAAGGATAAACGCGTAACAAAGGGACCAGGGGGCCCCCAGTCTTTTCAGCATCTGCAAAGCGCCGGTGGAACGGGTATAAATGCGGTCTTCCTCGACAAGAATAAATGAATTGAATGAATCGGCCGGCAGTTGATGTCTTGTCAGCAGGGCCTGTCCTGTTTTACCCTGTAAAGCGGCAAAGCGAAACCGGTCCCTTGTATCCCTTTTAATAATGAACTGCACACTCCGGTTGCAGAGATTGCACACCCCGTCAAATAATACAATTGAATGGGCCGTATTCATTTGCCAAAAATAAACAAGTAAACTTTAAGGCCGAAGCATATAGCAGGCAATCAACTGCACCAGTTGCCCGGATTTGAATATTGACTATTGGCGCTGAACTTTATTTGGCATCCTGGTTCCCGGTTCTTATAGCTTTCTTCTGCTAACCCATATTATGGAACACTTTCTGCACATCTTCATCCTGTTCCAGCTTTTCGATCAGTTTGCTCACATCTTCGGCCTGGGTATCCGAAAGCGGCACTGTGGTGGAGGGGATCCATTCCACTTCCGCACTGATCGGGGTGATGCCTTTATCTTCCAGGGCCTTCTGCATATTGCCAAAATCAGTAAAACCGCAACGGACCACTAAGATTTCTTCGCCGTTCTCACCAGTGCTTTCCCCCAGTTCTTCAAGACCGAAATCGATCAGTTCCAGTTCCATCTCTTCCGCGTTCAGTCCCTCGGGCTTTAATTTGAATACCCCCATTTTCTTAAACTGGAAAGCCACACTGCCGCTGTTACCCAGCGCTCCGCCTCCTTTATTGAAAAGGGATTTTACATTGGCCACGGTGCGTACATGGTTATCCGTGGCGGTTTCCACCAGGATGGCCACCCCGTGCGGCCCATATCCTTCATACAGGATCTCATCATAATTCACCAGTTCCTTTCCCTGGGCCCTTTTGATAGCCGCTTCCACACGATCCTTCGGCATCCCCACACTGCGGGCATTCTGGAAACAACGGCGCAGGGCGGCATTGGTACCGGGGTCGGGGCCGCCGGCTTTTACAGCGATCACAATTTCCTTACCAATACGGGTAAACTGCTTGGCCATCCGGTCCCAGCGGGCAAACATGGTCGATTTACGGACTTCAAATATTCTTCCCATAGTATTTTATTAATCCGGGTGCTCCGGAGGGGCTGCAAATTTAGGGAAAAGTCCACAGAAGAAAATCCACAGTCCACTGTCCACAGTCGACAGACACTCGTTTAGAGCGGGGCGAGTATGAAAGCGGGCACGTTTGACCTGCCTGCCGGCAGGCTAATGACTTTCACCCTTGCCCTTTTCAGATCTGCCGCTGTAAACCTCGTCCATGGACCGTTGACTGTCAGCAAAACAAAAACCCCGGAGCAACGAGTACTCCGGGGGCGTATTATTTATTTAAATAAAAAACTACCTCTTTTCGAAATCATCGGCTGTGGGCAATATATCGGAGAACTTCCCGAGTTTGCTCCGTTTACGGCTGTAGCCGAAATAAATAACCAGCCCGATAATCATCCAGAGGAAGGCGCTTAGCAGGGTGGTACCCCAAAGGCTGATGATCATGGCCAGGCAAACAATCATTCCTAAAATGGGCACTAAGGGCACCAGCGGAGTTTTGAAGGGACGTTGCAGGTGCGGGTCTGTTCTTCTTAAAAGTAAAACCCCGAGACATACCAGTACAAAGGCCAGCAAAGTACCAATAGAAGTCAGGTCACCGGCCACACTGCCCGGTACGAATGCAGCAAAAAGCCCGACAAAGACAAAGAGGATCATATTGCTTTTGTACGGTGTCCGGAATTTGGGATGCAGGGCAGAGAATACTTTCGGCAACAATCCGTCGGTGGACATGGTATAGAATACCCGGCTTTGTCCCATCAGCATTACCAGGATTACGGAGGAGAAACCGGCCAGGATGCCGACAGTGATCAGCTTGGACAACCACATATATTTTGACATATAGGTTTCGATCGCGTAGGCAACAGAAGCTTCTTTACCGGCTTTTACAAAATCTGTGAAAGGCGCCACTCCGGTCAGTACCCAGGAAAAAAGGATATATAAAACCGTACAGATGGCTAAGGAGCCCAGTATCCCGATCGGCATATCTTTTTTGGGATTCTTGGCTTCCTGTGCGGCGGTCGATACGGCGTCAAATCCAATGAAAGCGAAGAATACGATCGCGGCGCCTTTCAGCACGCCACCCCAGCCGTGATTGAAAAAGCTTTTATAGGAATACATCGAACCATCCGCCTGCAGGGCATCCGGCGCATCCGCGGGTATCAGGTAAGGGGTATGATTCTCAGGCCGGATATAGCTCCAGCCGATGGCGATGAATACGATTACGATGGATACTTTTAAAATTACGATGATGGAATTTACGATCGCGGATTCCTGCGTGCCCTTGATCAGCAGGAGGGTTAATAAGATCAGGATCAGTAAGGCCGGGGCATTGATGATCCCGTGATGAAGCACATTGTTGGCGTCCAGGGCTGATTCAAAGGGAGAGTGGCACCATTCATACGGGATACTGCCTCCCGTCAGCTTATTCAGAAATTCACTCCAGGCAATGGAAACGGTGGCTGCTCCCAATGCATATTCAAGGATCAGGGCCCAGCCAATGATCCATGCCACCAGTTCACCCATGGTGGCATACGCATAGGTATAGGCACTACCGGCAATGGGAATGATCGAGGCAAATTCCGCATAACATAGGCCGGCAAAAGCGCAACCAATGGCTGCAACAATAAAAGACAGCGTGACCGCGGGACCTGCATGCTCTCCGGCAGCTGCAGCGGTCCTTACAAAAAGGCCGGCACCGATAATGGCCCCGATTCCCAGCGCGATCAGGTTACCTGCTCCGAGGGTCCGTTTCAGGCCCTTTTCAGTATCGGCTGCCTGCGTCAGCAAAATATCAAGTGATTTTTTCCGGAATAAACTCATAAGTTGGTTTTTAGTGAGTGACTAAGATAAGTATTGCTGTTAAAATAACAGGGGCTTATTTTTTGACGGTCAGGCTTTCTTTTGAGTGGAGATGGCGAGGTAATACAGGGGTACACCCGTTAATACAATAATCAGTCCCGGCCAGGTATATTCCGGCTTGTAAATGATCAGCAGCACACAGAATGCGGCTCCCATTACGATATACAAAATGGGTAATACCGGGTATCCAAAAGCCTTGTAGGGGCGTTCTGCTTCCGGTCTCTTTTTACGAAGAATAAAAATGCCGAGGATGGTCAGCATATAAAACAGCACCACCACAAAAGAGATCATGTCGAGCAACTGGCCGTATTTGCCGCTGAGGCTCCAGATAGAAGCCGCGATGCACTGGATCCACAAGGCCAACTGTGGTACGGCATTCTTATTCAGTTCGCCCACCTGTTTGAAGAATAACCCGTCTTTGGCCATGGTATGATAGACCCGGGCCCCGGCGAGGATCAGCCCGTTATTACAACCAAAAGTGGAGACCATGATCAGGATAGCGATGAGAATGGTACCGAAGGATGGGAATATTTTATTGGCTGCTGCCACTGCCACCCGGTCATCGGCAGGGAAGGCCAGCTCATTCAGCGGAAGCACATTCAGGTACATCAGGTTGGCTGATACATAAATAATGGTAACGATCAGGGTACCCAGGAATAAGCTCAGCCCGATATTTCTTTTCGGATTCTTCATTTCTCCCGCAATAAAAGTGACATTGTTCCAGGCATCACTGCTGAAAATGGAACCCACCATGGCAGCAGCAATGGCCCCCATCAGGGCCGAACCGGAAATGCCGGTCCATGATACAGGATGCAATTGCCCGCTGGCGTCTTTCTGTCCGAAATCCTGCATGGCGGAAAAACCGGTCTTCCAGTTCTCCGCCCAGAAACTTTCCCTGACCAGGAGGAAACCGAATGCGATCAGCCCGAAGAGGGCAAATAATTTGGCCGAGGTAAAAAGGGTCTGAATGAATTTTCCTTCCTTAACGCCTTTTGAATTGATATAGGTCAGCAGGCAGATGATCGCAATGGACACCAGTTGCCCCGAATATACTTTGATGATGCCGGCATCAAACAGGAAATAATTATTCCCGAGTTCGGGTACCAGGTAAGCCAGGAACTTTGAAAAAGCCACACCCACGGCCGCGATCGTCGCAGTCTGGATCACGGCAAAAAAACTCCAGCCATAGAGAAATCCCATCAGGGGATTGTAGGCTTCTTTCAGGTAAACATACTGACCACCTGCTTTAGGAAACATACCGCTGAGTTCCCCGTAACTGAGGGCCGCGGTCAGGGTCATGAAGCCGGTGATCAGCCAGACGGCGATCAGCCAGCCGGCACTGCCCACGTTGCGGGTGATATCGGCACTGACGATAAAAATACCGGAGCCGATCATGGAACCGGCTACGATCATCGTGCCATCAAAAAGACCCAGCGTGGGTTTGAATGAACCTGCGTGTTCTGCCATACAATCCGTTTTGAAGTCCTGGTTAAAAGGGTAAAATACAGATTTCCCGTTAATCGCTTAAAAAAGAGTTATTAACGGCGGGTTTTTTAATTTTTCAGTTGGGTATTTTTCCCGATTTTCGGACATTCTTATACTAATCAAAAAGGCTATGTCGAGTGCGAATAAACTGACCCTGTATATTTTCATCGCCATGATCGTTGGGGTGCTGGCCGGGTATTATGTGAACGCAAACTATTCCGCAGATACAATCAAATCATTTTCGGAGAATGTAAAACTGCTCACCACGATCTTTCTCCGCCTGGTGCAGATGATCATTGCCCCCATTGTGTTCTGCACCCTGGTGGTGGGGATCGCCAAACTGGGTGACCTGAAGACCGTGGGCCGTGTGGGCGGAAAAGCCATGCTCTGGTTTATTTCCGCTTCGCTGATCTCCCTGGCGCTGGGGCTGATGCTGGTGACTTTTTTCAAACCCGGTGTGGGAGTGGATGTGAGCCATGTCGACAAATCCGCTATTGCGGATCTCGTGGATAAATCGAAGGGATTTTCCCTGGCCAAATTTGTGGAGCATGTAGTACCCAGGAGTGTGGTGGAAGCGATGGCCACCAATGAGATCCTGCAATTAGTGGTGTTCTCTATTTTCTTCGGTATCGCCCTTACCGCCCTGGGAAAAAGAGGCGAAACCATTATTCATGCCTTCGATACACTGGGACATGTGATGCTGAAAATGGTGGGCTATGTGATGATCCTGGCCCCGCTCGGCGTATTTGGCGCCATGGCCTCCGCCATTGCCAAAAACGGGTTGGGGATCTTATCCACTTTTGGAATGTATGTCGGGGAATTCTATATCGGCCTGCTCCTGCTCTGGCTGCTGATGCTGATCGTGGGTTATTTTATTTTAAAGAACCGGTTGCCGCATTTACTCCGGCGCATTGCCAGCCCGATGGCCATTGCCTTTAATACCGCCAGCAGCGAAGCAGTGTATCCCAAACTCGTGGAAGAGATGGAACGCTTTGGCTGCAAGGATAAGATTGTGTCTTTTGTATTGCCACTGGGTTATTCCTTTAACCTCGACGGAAGCATGATGTACATGACTTTTGCCAGTATGTTCATTGCCCAGGCCTATGGTATTACTTCCATTACCGGCGATGTATGGCAGCAGATCGTGATGCTGCTTGTATTCCTGATCACCAGTAAAGGGATCGCCGGGGTGCCAAGGGCTTCGCTGGTGGTGGTACTGGCCACCGGTGAAATGTTTGGAATCCCCAAAGACGGGGTTGCCTTAATTTTGGCCATCGATGTTTTTTGCGATATGGGCCGGACCATGACCAATGTGCTGGGGAATGCACTGGCCACGGCAGCGGTGAGTAAATGGGAGGGCGAACTGGAACATACCGGTCACCAACATCCCCATCATTAAAATTTTTTATAAACAGAACTGATTATGTTTTTACTGGATGCGTTTCACTGGACCCAGCTCTTGCAGCCGCAATGGTATGTGGAGAACGGCGGGCTGTGGTTATTGTTATTTGTGGTGTTTGCCGAAACAGGATTATTTATCGGGTTCTTCCTCCCGGGAGATTCCCTGCTGTTTGTCTCCGGAATTTTTGCTCATGAGATCAAAACCTCGGCAGGTGAAACAGGTCCGGGGCTCGGATACCAGTTCCTGAAACTGTTCGGGCTGGATTATAATTATCCTCCCTTGCTGGACTTAGTCGTACTGGTAGGACTGATCTCGGCGGCCGGAATACTGGGGAATATGGTGGGATACTGGACGGGCCGCAAAGTAGGTCCCACCATGTATCACTGGCGCGACCGCTTCCTGTTCAAGAAAAAATACCTGCACCAGGCCCATGATTTTTATGAGAAGCACGGCGGACTGGCCGTAATCGGTGCAAGGTTCCTGCCGATCATCCGGACCTTTGCTCCAATTGTGGCCGGTATCGTGGAGATGGACCGTAAAAAATTCCACTTCTTCAACGTGGTCGGTTGTATTGCCTGGGTATTCGCCATGATCTTTGGCGGGTTCTACCTGCAGAAATGGGTATGGGACCTGTTTCAGTTTGACCTGAAGCAACACCTCGAGATCATTGTGCTCGGTATTGTATTGGTGACCACGGCGCCGGTGATCCTGAAAATGATGTCGAAACCCAAACCCAGGACAGGGGCTAAACCACCTACAGCAACCAACTAAAGAAGCGTATGAACCAGGCCAAACCGGCAAGCATATTCAATATTGCGGTGATCGTTGCCGCCCTCGGTTATTTCGTGGATATATACGATCTGCTGTTATTTACTATTGTACGGGAACCGAGTCTCTCGGGGCTGGGGGTGGACCTGGCCAATAAGAAAGAAGTGATCGCTGCCAGTACCAGTGTCATCAACTGGCAGATGTGGGGCTTGCTGATCGGCGGTATCATATGGGGTATCATGGGTGATAAGAAAGGGCGCCTGAGCGTACTCTTTGGTTCGATCATATTATATTCTATCGCCAATTTTTTTACAGGCTTTGTTCAGACGGTTGAGCAATACGCATTCGCCCGCTTTGCTGCGGGGGTGGGACTTGCCGGGGAACTGGGTGCCGGTATCACGCTGGTCAGTGAATTGCTGCCGAAAAATAAAAGGGGTATCGGTACCTCCCTGGTCGCCGGTATCGGCTTATTCGGAGCCGTAGCGGCATATTTTACTTATAAGTTTACCAGTGACTGGCGCCTCTGCTATAAAATAGGGGCCGGCCTCGGTGTCCTGCTGCTGGTCCTGCGGGTCTCTGTTGCGGAAAGCGGCATGTTTAAGGAGGTAAGACAAAAAGGGATTTCGCGGGGTAACCTGCTTATGTTTTTTAACAATGCCCGGCGTTTCCGGAAATATATTCTCGCCATCCTCATTGGGTTACCGACCTGGTTTGTCATTGGAATACTGGTCAACCTGAGCAACCGGTTCGCCACCGAGTTTTACGGGGAAAATCATATTGAGTCAGGGCGTGCTATCATGTATGCCTATGCGGCAATAGCAGCAGGGGATATCCTGATCGGCTTTATCAGCCAGTATTTTCAAAGCCGGAAAAAAGCCTTGTACCTGTTTTATTTTTTCGCAGTGATTTCCGGGATCTGTTTTTTCAGCGGGCTGATCAGGAACGACACAACCATGTATGTGGTATGTGCCATGCTGGGCTTCAGTACCGGTTTTTGGGCGATTTTTGTTACGATGGGTGCGGAACAATTCGGGACCAATCTCCGGGCAACAGCGGCCACCACTATTCCGAATATGGTCAGGGGTTCCCTGCCACTGATCAACCTGCTATTTGTGAACCTGTTCCAGGGAAGCCTCGGGTGGTCCTTTGTAAGAAGTGCCATGATCACCGGCGTTATTGTAATGACGATTACGATCATCGCCGCTTACTTTACCGAAGAAACTTTTCATAAAGACTTAAACTATACAGAGCCGGAAGAAATGCTTCCCTGATCAATCACGTGGCAAAATTTCTAATCATACGTTTTTCTTCCATTGGGGATATCGTTCTCACCACCCCCGTGATCCGTTGCCTGAAGCAGCAGGTGCCCGGGGCGGAACTGCATTTCCTGGTCCGGGATAAATTTCTTCCCGTGGTGGCCCACAATCCTTACATAGATAAGATTCATGTACTGGCTCATAGCTGGGAGCTCATGATCGAAGAGCTGAAGACTGAAGACTATGATTATATCATCGACCTGCACCATAACAGCAAAACACTGCGGCTGAAGCATGCCCTGAAAAAAAAATCATTTTCTTTTTACAAACTGAATATTGAAAAATACCTGCTCACGGCACTGAAAATAAATATCCTTCCCAAATTGCATATCGTGGACCGGTATATGAAAACAGTGGAATCATTCGGGGTGAAGAATGACGGGAAGGGACTTGATTACTTTATTTCAACAGAAGAGGAAACCAGGCGGGAGGATATCCCCGTTTCCCATGCTGCCGGTTATATAGCCTGCGTCATCGGGGCGGCCCATGGCACCAAGCGCTGGCCGGTGCATAAATGGAAGGAGTTTTGCGCGCAATTGAAACACCCCATCATCCTGCTGGGCGGACCGGAAGACCGGGCGAATGGGGAGGAGATCGCTTCCGTGGATGATATTAAAGTGTACAATGCCTGCGGTAAATTCAAATTGAATGAAAGTGCCGATCTCTTGCGTAAAGCCAAACTGGTGATCAGCAATGATACCGGGCTTATGCATATCGCGGCGGCGTATAAAAAAACCATCATCTCACTATGGGGAAATACCGTGCCCGCCTTTGGGATGACCCCTTATTACGGGGATTTTTCCATGACTTCACTGGCCCTGCAAACAAAGACCTGGTGCCGGCCTTGTTCGAAGATCGGGTTCAATAAATGCCCCCTGGGTCACTTTAACTGTATGGAAAATATTTCCACGGAGGAACTCCTCGAAAGAGTCAGGCAAAAGATATAAGGCTCCTCTGAACGAGAAGGTTTTTGCCTGGCTCTTCGTAACGTACAAGAGTCTGCAGCAAATTAGTTGTTGAGGAAGAATAAAGCCAGTAAAGTAAAGGTAACAATGAAGCCACCGATTACTAAACGTGCCTGTACATCCTCATTCTTCATCATGAGTTTAATTTTCTTCATAACCTGATTTTTTAATTTAATAAAATACTAACCAGGTTTTCCGGGGACTGGATGAGGTAATCGAGAGGATAACGAATTAACGTGAAGATACCACAAAAGTAGAACTCTGTTTTATTTCCTGCAAGAACCCGGCCGCTTTTTTTGATTAGGAAAACTACGACTTGAAGGGTCTTTCAGGCGGGGACCCTAACTTTAACCTGTTATGAGAGCTGTTTTTCTCCTGCTGTACTTATGCTTGTTCGTACTGATCCCGGCCTCCGGCCAAACGGGTGCCAGGGCGGGGCGGGCAGCCCGGATCGATTCCTTCCGGGTCTGGACAGATGTGAAAGTCACCACCGACCAGCCGGCCCTGCTTGAGGGGAAAAAGCCACTTATCATTTGTTTCTTCGCCCTGCCCAATGGCAACAGCACGGCCTGGACCATGGGGAAAAAAAGGGAGGCAGGGGACGACTGGCACTATGATATCCAGCATATCCGGGCGCAAACCGCTTTTATCCGGGAGCAGCTGCCACGCCGGGATTTTATCGTGATCTACCTGGAAAATGACTACAAAAGCTGGCCTTCCTGGAAGCAAAAGCACCCGGATTTCAAAACCCTGATTCCCCGGCTCGTGGATTCCCTGGCCGGCTTGTATCCCGGGAAAAGGAAAAGCATTTATCTCAACGGGCACAGCGGGGGCGGGAGTTTCATATTCGGTTACCTGGCGGGGGTGGAAAAGATCCCTTCCCGCGTAAAACGTATCAGTTTTCTCGACAGCGATTACGGGTACGACAGCAGCTACTTTCCCAAACTGAAGGAGTGGTTAAAAGCTGTGAAGGGCAGCAGCCTGAATGTATTCGCCTATAATGACAGCCTGGCCCTGTACAATGGTAAAGCACTGGTCTCTGTCACGGGCGGCACCTGGTACCGGAGTCACCTGATGCTCCGCCACCTGGCCTCTGAGTATTCATTTACCGAAACAGTTACGGACAGCATCCAGGTCTTTAAAAATGGGGATCAACGAATACAGTTTTTCTTCAAGCCCAATTATAACCGCGGCATCTATCATACGCAGCAGGTGGAACTGAACGGGTTTATTCATTCCGTGCTATGTGGGACGAGGAAAGAGGGGAGGGGGTATGAGTATTACGGGAGGAGAGCGTATGAGAAGTTTATTCAAAAGAATTGATGAACTGGTTTAAGCTTGAACTACAAGTTGCGAGTTGCGAGACCTATAGTTCAGTCACCCATTACAGGCTCGAAACTCGTAGTTCGAAACCCGATCCTTCTCTTACATGATCTCACTCAGCTCCAGCCAACGCAGCTCTTTCTCATCCAGCAACTGCGTCACTTCCCCGATCCGCAGCGATAATTGCTGCAGTTCATCAAAGGGCGTGGAGCCGCTGTTCAGCTTTCCCGTAATGGTCTCCTTTTCCTTACTTAGTTCGCGGATCTCTTTTTCCAGCAGTTCAAATTCCCGTTTCTCCTTGTAGCTCGGTTGTTTTTTTACCGGGCTGGCAGGACTTACCTGTAATAAAGCGGTCCTGTTTTCTTTCTTTTCACTGGTTTCAGCCGCATCGGGCAATTCATTCCGGTACTGGCTATAGTTGCCCGGGAAATCCCGGATCACTCCATCGCCTTCGAATACAAACAGGTGATCCACCAGCCGGTCCATAAAATAACGGTCGTGCGAAACGATCAGCAGGCAGCCGGGGAATTCGCTTAAGAAATTCTCGAGCACACCCAGGGTCGGCAGGTCCAGGTCATTCGTAGGCTCATCCAAAATCAGGAAGTTGGGATTGCGGAATAAAATGGATAACAAATGCAGCCTTCTTTTTTCCCCGCCGCTCAGTTTGCTGATATAGGTATATTGTTTATCGGGATCGAATAAAAACAACTGGAGAAACTGGGCCGCGCTGAGCGAGCCGCCACTGGCCAGTGGAAAATGTTCCGCCATATTTTTCACATACTCGATCACCCGCATGTCTTCTTTGATCTCCAGTCCCTGCTGCGAGTAATTCCCGAAGATCACCGTATCACCGGTATTGACCTTGCCGCTGTCCGCTTTTTCAATCCCCTGCAGGATATTGAGAAAAGTGGATTTGCCCACCCCGTTCTTTCCCACCACGCCGATGCGTTCGCCTTTCTTGAACGTATAATCAAACCCCTTCAGGATCACTTTTTCCCCGTAGGATTTATACACTTTCTTCAGTTCGATCACTTTGCCGCCCAGCCGGCTCATTTTCATATCCAGTTGCAGTTGTTCATCCACGAGCTGCTGTTTCGCTTTTTTCTCCACCTCGTAAAAATGATCCTCGCGGCTCCTGCTCTTGGTGGTACGGGCCTTTGGTTGCTTGCGCATCCATTCCAGTTCCTTGCGGTAGAGATTGCGGGCCTTGTCAATACTGGAAGCCTCGCTGTCAGTCCGGGCTGCCTTTTTCCCGAGGTAATTGGCATAATCTCCTTTGAACACATACATATTGCTGCCATCCAGTTCCCATATCTCATTACAGACGGCATCAAGAAAATACCGGTCGTGCGTTACGAGCAGGAGGGTTACGTTTTCCTTATCCAGGTAATGTTCCAGCCATTCCACCATGTCCACGTCGAGGTGGTTGGTAGGTTCGTCCATGACCAGGAGTACATGTTTGTGCTCAAAGCCGATGTCAATAAGCGTTTTGGCCAGTGCCACTCTTTTCCGTTGACCGCCGCTGAGTGAATGTACCGGCTGGTTCAGGTTATGAATATTCAGTTTACCCAGCACCTGTTTTACTTTGGAGTCAAAATCCCAGGCGCCCAGTTCATCCATTTTTACAATGGCGGCGCTGAGTTGTTCCTCATTTTCCGTTTCACTGGCGGCTTCAAATTCCCGGATGGCATTGATCACCGGGTGGTTGTGGAAGAAAATATTTTCCGAAACCGTTTTTTCCTCGGCAAAGACGGGGTCCTGTTCAAACAGGACCACATCCACTTCCTTATTGATCCAGACCTTTCCCTCGTCGGCAATTTCCTTTCCGGCCAGGATACGAAGCAGGGTGGTCTTCCCCGTGCCGTTGCGGGCCACCAGGGCTATTTTGTCGCCTTCTTCTATATGAAAGGAAATATCCGAAAACAGGGGTTGTATGCCGTAACTCTTGGTCAATCCCTCAACTGAAACATAGTGCATGCCGCAAAGATATGTTTACCGGCCAAGAAGATAAATTATGAGGCAAAGAAGAGCGGTTAGGACCAGGACCAGCACGAAACCATATTTTTCCTGCCGTTCTCTTTTTTGGGCCTGCCGGAGAAATTGGCTCAGTTGATGGGAAACCGCAGGATCAGCGGGGGCCAGTTTTTGCAGTTGTGCCGTCACCTGTGCAGCCTGATCCGGTTTCAGGGGTTTCAGGGCCCGGAGCATAGTTTCAAGGATGGCCTGATTGGTTCCGCTATCCTTGAATACCCGGATTTTTTCCAGGGTCTCATCGGAAAAAAGTTCCAGCATATATTCCAGCAACCCCTGCCGGTCCATCCGGAAAATATCCAGCCTGGATACATAGCGTTCCAGTTCCAGCACCTGTTTCAGCAGGTTTTCGGGGGTAATGAGGGGCTGCGATTTTCTTCTGCCCATGCTTTGATCATACCAGCGTTGCTGCAGGTAATATTCTTTTTTAGCCGGGTCGGTCAGTACCTCGTAGGCTTCCTTGATTTCGGCAAAACGGGCGGCGGAATAAGGTTCATTCCCCGTTTTATCAGGGTGGTGTAGCTGGGCAAGCTTCCGGTAGGCTTTCCTGATCTCGGGGAGAGAAGCGGAGGGTTCCAGTTCCAGTATAGTAAAATAATCCTTGACCGGCATATTGTTTGCGAAGATACGCGGGAGGGGAATTTTTTGGAATATACAACCACCAGGGGGGCAAAACGGTCATGCCGGGGAATTTGGGTAATTTTATGGGGAATGGGGGCCTTCTAAGAGGCAGTTGGGGAATATATGGGCTGTCGGATTCTTCGGGGAGGTGGGGAGTAGGGTAGTAGGCAGTAGGGAGTAGGGTAGTAGGGAGTAGGGAGTGTCTTGTCCTGATATAGGTTGACAAATTAAGTCACCATACACAGCCCTGAAAGGGCGACACAATTATAGAAAAGATGAAGAAGAGGAAGTAAAGCCCCGAAGGGGTGAAACTTTTGGGATCTTCGAAGGGACAGTTGGGGGATAGATGGGGGATAGATGGGCTGCGGTAATCTTTGGGGGTGATAGGATGTCCATTTACCGAAATAATATATACGGAATCAGCATAACCTTAGAAGGCCCTGACAACTGACAACTGTCAGCTAACAACTGGCAACTAATCAATCAGAAAAAAATAAACCATGCATAAAAAATTATCAAACAGCCGCCGCGATTTTATCAAAACAACCGGTAAAGCCGGGCTGGCTGCCGGTCTTTCCCTGACCGTGCTGCCTTCGATTGCAGCGGGGAATACAGTGATCAACGGAAACGCTCCCTGGGCGGAAGATATTCCCTATGAACAGCAACCTCTTGGGTATGCCTATACGGCCCTGGAGCCGGTGATGACGCCCTGACCATGGAGATCCATTATTCCAAACATGCCGCGGCGTATGCCAAAAACCTGGCCGATGCGGTAAAGGCAGAAGGAGTGGATACCGGTAAGGAAAAATTAGTATCCCTGCTGGGAAGGGTTTCTAAATTCTCCGCCAAAATGCGGAACAACGGGGGCGGTCATTATAACCATGAATTCTTCTGGAAATCGATGCGGGCCGCCTCGGATACCAATGCCCCGCAGGGCGCCCTCGCCGATGCGATCGTAAAAGATTTTGGTTCCTTTGATGCGTTTAAAACCCAGTTTACCGATGCCGGGAAAAACCGCTTCGGCTCCGGCTGGGCCTGGCTGGTACTGAACAAGGATGCCAAACTGGTAATCGGTTCCACCCCCAACCAGGACAACCCGCTGATGGATACCAGTGAGCTCAAAGGCACCCCGTTACTGGGGCTGGACGTATGGGAACATGCCTATTATTTAAAATACCAGAACCGGCGACCGGATTATATCGCCGCCTGGTGGAAATTAGTGAACTGGGACCTGGTGGGTACACGATTTATCAAATAGCAATACGAATTGAGAATAGCCGGGCTGCTTCAGAAATGGGGCAGCCTTTTTTATTTTTCAATTTGTGAAGACGTTTGCTTTTTACTATCGCAACGCGGCTGTTGGGGTTTTATTATAAAATGTTTTGTGAAAATACCCGGTTTCCACCGGTAAAATTGCTAACGGGCACAGGATTAGCGTCTGATAAAGGGTAAGAGTTCGAAAAACCGCTTAACAATTTTTGCATGATGCGATTTACTACTAAAAACAAAAGACAATGAAACGAACAATGAAATGGGCTGCGCTGGCACTGGTCATGGTGCTGGGCAGTTCGGTCTTTCAGTCCGCCGTTGCCCAGGATGACGATTACGACCGGGACCGTGATCGCGAAGTCTCCTACCAGGACTTCTATGATCAGTTGAGTCCCTATGGCCGCTGGGTGGACAACCCGGACTATGGCTATGTATGGATACCCGATGCCGGTCCCGATTTTCGTCCATACAGTACCGAAGGTCACTGGGTTTGGACCGAGGATGCGGAATGGATGTGGGTATCCGATTATGACTGGGGCTGGGCGCCCTTCCACTATGGGCGCTGGGACCAGGATCCCTATTATGGCTGGTTCTGGGTACCCGGTTATGAATGGTCTCCTGCCTGGGTGGCCTGGCGGGATGGGGGTGATTATTACGGCTGGGCGCCGATCCGCCCGGGGATTAACATCAATATCAATTTCAACATGGGCAGTTATGCACCGCCTTATGATTTCTGGTGTTTTACCCCGAGGCGTTATATACTCTATCCCCGGGTAAGGGAATACTGTATGGATTATCGCCGCAATTATTCCATCTTCAGTGTCACTACCGTGATCAATTTCAATATCGGTGGCCGCTGGGGTTATCGTTCAGGTCCCCGTCGTTATGAGGCCGAGCGCTATTGCGGCCGCATCACGCCGGTACGGTTCCGCGACAGTTATTCACCGGGCCGCACTTATTTCCGTGACAATGAAGTAAGAATGTACCGCCCCAATGTGAGAAGGGATGAAGGCCGTGGCTATGCCCCCCAGCGTTTTGAGCGGTATGAACGCGATAATGGGTTCCGGGGTAACCGGGGGAATAATGGTAACGGTTTCGGTCGTTCAGAGAATGGGAACCGCGGTAATAACGGCTTTGGCCGGAATGAAAACGGCAACCGCAATGAGAGCCAGGGCCGTGGTTTTGAGAACCGAGGTGTTCGTCCCGATAACCGTGACCGCATGGACAACCGGGGTTTCCGGAGGGAAGAAAACGGGAACCGCCAGGTGCCGGGCAATGGAAATAATAATCAGCCGGAGCGCCGTCGTTTCGACCGCAACGATAATAACGGCAGCAATGGCAACCGCGATATCAATCCCCGTAATGGGAATGAGCAACCCCGCAGGGATATCAATACCGGCGGCAACGGCGGCAATGACAACCGTCGTTTCGGGCGCCGCTATGACAATGGCGGGGGGATGAATAATCCCGGAGGACGCCGTACTGAAATGGGAGGAGGCAATGGTCCGCAGCGGCAGAGCCCGGGGGTGGAACGCCAGCCGCAGTCGCAGCCCCGGCAGTTTGAAAGGAGCCAGGAAAGAAGCGGCAACAATGACCGGGGATTCCGTCCGCAGCAGGGCGGGAATGAGCGGGGGAACGGGAGAAGGCATTGATGTTGAGAGCCACGAGCATTGAGCCACGAGTTTCGAGACCGAAGTCCGATGGTTCACTACAGGTATGAGAGCTCACTTAAACCTGAAAGGGGTATAGTAAATCTGATATAACAGTAAAAAGAAGGCTGCCCCGGGGCGGCCTTCTTTTATGTGGGTGGTTGGATTGTCCTGACGGCAGCAAGGTATGCAGGCCAATAAGTAGTTGCCCCTTAAAAACTCAATTTAAGCCTTTCAAAGGGATTAATAATTCGTTGTGCCAGTAATATAAGGGCCGAAAATAGTTTTTTAAAAAGCTGCAAAAAACACCTTTC
>JBBIGW010000075.1:0-17026 GCA_037447355.1 Bacteroidia bacterium
ACCAGTTTCAACAGGTCTTCCCTGTTTTGTATATCATTTTTCATTGATAAGGGTAAAGAGCCGCTCCGCATCTGCCTTGTTAAACAACTGGGTTCCGTCATTCATGGTGGCGGCGCTGCCACAAGCCACGCCGAACTGGATGGCTTCCCATAATTTTTTTCCTCTTTGCAGGGAATACGTGATCCCGGCCACCATACTGTCACCGGCACCCACCGTACTTTTCTTTTCCACCGGGGGCGCTTCCACAAAATACCGTTTCTCGTTGCTCACCAGCCAGGCGCCCAAAGATCCCATGGATACCACCATGATCTCCGCAAACCCATCCCGGATCGCCTGCTGGGCAGCATCGGGCACTTCTTCTTTATCCAGCCAGTCCACATTGAGCATTTTACAGAGTTCCCCGATATTGGGTTTGATCAGGTAGGCATTTTTTCCCTTTAATGCCTGCAGGGCCGGGCCGCTGGTATCCACGATACATTTGGCGCCAACGGCAGCCGCATTCTTTACGATTAACCCGTAAAAATAGTCCGGTAAACCGGGGGGCAGGCTGCCACTGGCAACGACATAACTGGGTGCAAAGGAACGGATCTGGTCCACCAGGGTCTTGATGGTTTCTTCTACTACTTCACGGCCGGGAAAGGTAAACCGGTACTGGTTATTGGTGGATGTTTCCAGCACGATCCAGTTTTCCCTTGTTTCCACTTTACTGTCCACCGCATGAAAGAGAATGCCTTCTTCTCTCAGCAGGGAACAAAGCATGTTCCCGTTATGTCCTCCCGCCGGGAATAAAGCGACCGAAGGGGTTTCCAGTCTTTTCAGGGCCTTGCTGACATTAATGCCGCCGCCGCCGGGCTCATTGACCACTTCCGCGCAACGAAGTTTGCTTTCCGGTTTTAGTTTTTCCGCCCGCGAGCTTTTATCAATACAGGGGTTCAGCGTAATCGTGAGTATCATATCAATCCGTTTGTTTTTTTTCTTCTCCTGCCTGTATTTCCTCCCATACAGCCAGGACGCGTTTATTAAGGGTATCGTAATCCGTATAGCCTTTGGCCAGCAGGTAAAACTTTTGCTGGTCCACCCGGATCAGTACCTGGGGAAAGCCGGTTACCTGCAGTTGTTTGCAAAGGGCAAATTCATACCTTGCCTTTTCAATATATTCTTCGCTGTTGAGCCGGGAGTAAAAAGTTTCTTCCGGAATTCCATAGCGGACCAGCAGGTGCCGGTAAGCTTCATCATCCGTGAGGTCCCGGCCTTCGTAATGCAGCGAATATTGAAGGTCAGCTGCAAAAGCCACTTGCCGGCCGGGGTGTATTTCTTTGAAAATACAGAGGGCGGCCGCTGATTTTTCCGAGTGCTGGATCCAGTCGCTCTGCTCCGGGTTGAAAATATGCCAGAGATAATCTTCCCCGAAACGGATACCGGTCAGTTCCTCCACGTTCTTATAGGCCTGGCTGATATAGCCTGCAATAGCCGCAACAGGTCTTGCCGATTCTTTGGGGATCATTCCGCCGGAAAGTACTTCAAAGGAAATTTGATTTTGCCAGGCCGCTGCTAATTTTTTTATTACCGGGCTGAACCCGTAACACCATCCGCAATAAGCATCATAACAATAATAAATTACGGGCTGCATAAGACTGCAAACTTATGCATAACCTTTCCGATAAATCCTGACCCTCAAAAAAATTAATGCGCTTCCAGCCAGTTATTCCCTTCCCCGCATTCCGCGATCACCGGAACTTTATGCGGCAGGGGCAGGGCCCCTTCCATGTTTTCAAGGATCAGGGGTTTCAGTTCATGCGCTTCTGTCTTCAGGGCATCAAAAACCAGTTCATCATGCACCTGCAGGATCATCCGGCTTTTCATTTTTTCTTTTTCCATCGCTGCATGCACTTTCTGCATGGCCAGTTTGATCATATCCGCCGCGGTTCCCTGGATGGGGGAATTGATCGCGTTTCGTTCCGCGAAACCACGGACTGTAAAATTTGAAGAATTGATATCCCGAAGCCAGCGCTTTCTTCCCATCAGGGTTTGTACATAGCCCTGTTCCCGGGCAAAGTTGATAGTATCATCCATGTATTGCTGGATACCGGGAAACTCTTTTTTATAATTGTCAATAATCTCTTTGGCTTCGGTGCGGGTGATACCCAGGTTATCAGCCAGCCCGAAAGCACCCTGCCCGTAGATGATACCGAAGTTGACACTCTTGGCCTTGTACCTCATTTCTTTGGTCACTTCTTTCTCCGGCACATTATAGACCCTGGCGGCTGTCGCGGTATGAATATCGGTGCCTGCTTTAAAGGCCTTGCACATATTCGGGTCACCGCTGATCGCCGCCACAATGCGCAGTTCGATCTGTGAATAGTCGGCCGACAATAAAATATGTTTGTTATCTCTTGGTATAAATGCTTTGCGGATCTCTTTGCCCCTTTCGGTCCGGACCGGGATATTCTGGAGATTGGGGTTGTTGCTGGCCAGTCTTCCTGTTACGGCCACAGCCTGCCCGTAGGTGGTATGCACCCGTCCTGTTTTTTTATTGATCAGGAGGGGCAGGGCATCCACATAGGTGGATTTCAGTTTGGTCAGTTCCCGGAAAGCCAGGATATCATCCACGATCGGATTCCCTTTCGCTGCCAGTTTGAGCAATACATCTTCCCCGGTCTGGTACTGCCCGGTCTTTGTTTTTTTAGCGGACGGATCCAGTTTCAGTTTGTCAAATAACACTTCGCCCAGCTGTTTGGGAGAAGCGAGGTTAAAACGCACCCCGGCCTGTTTGTACACACTCTCCTCTGCCCGCTTTGCATCCTTTTCCAGTTCTTTCGAATAATCATTCAGGAAGTCCACATCGATCCGGATACCTTCAAATTCCATATTCACCAGGACCTTCACCAGGGGGTTCTCTACTTCATTAAAAACCTTTTCCACTTCTTTTTCCTTCAGCAGCGGGGTGAAAATATGTTTGAGCTGCAGGGTGATATCGGCATCCTCCGCAGCATATTCCTTTATCTTTTCGAGCTCCACCTCCCGCATGGTACCCTGGGTCTTCCCTTTTTTTCCGATCAGCTCTTCGATATGCACGGGTTCATACCCCAGGTATTTTTCACTGAGCTGGTCCATACTTCTCTTACCATCCGGTTCGATGACATAATGCGCGAGCATGGTATCAAAGAGTTTACCGGCCGGTTCAATGCCATACCATTTCAGTATTAAAAGATCATACTTGGTATTCTGACCGATCCAGGTTTTTCCCGGGTCAGCAAACAAGGGTTCGAATAACGCCAGGATGGCTTTTGTTTTGTGCGGGTCAGCCGGGCAGGGGACATAATACGCTTCACCGGGCTTAACGGAAAAACTCAGTCCCACGAGTTCAGCATCATTGGCATCAATACCGGTTGTTTCCGTATCAAAGCAGATCTCCCGGTGTTTCTTCAGCTCGGCCACCAGTTTTTTGATAGCTGTTTCACCTTCAACCGCCTTGTATTCGTGCGGGGTATTATTGATATTGTGTTCAACAGACAGGGAAGGACCCTCATCTTCCCCGTTTGCCCCTGCCGGTTTAGCTGCTGTCTCCTGTGTTTCGATGATATTCCCGAACAGATCCGTTTGAACTCCCATCGGAATCTCCTTCGCCGTTACAGCATTCGAAGGGGCGCCAAGGGCGAATTCCTCACCCAGTAATCGCTTGCCGAGCGTACGGAATTCAAGTTCGCTGAATATTTCTTTGAGTTTCTCTTTGTTCCAGTCTTTCAGTTTAAAATCTTCTTCGTGAAACTCCACCGGGACATGGGTGATGATAGTGGCTAATTTTTTGGAGAGAACGGCCATTTCCATTCCCTTTCTGACTTTTTCGCCCATGGCACCCTTGATCTTATCCACATTCGCCAGGGTGTTTTCCAGCGTACCGTATTCGGCCAGGAATTTAGCCGCGGTTTTTTCACCCACCCCCGGGATACCCGGAATATTGTCCACGGCGTCTCCCATCATTCCCAGCATATCCACCACCTGGCTTACTTCTTTAATATTCCATTTGGCGCATATTTCTTCGGGGCCGAGGATCTCCGCATCATTCCCCTGGTAGGCGGGTTTGTATATTTTTATCTTTTCAGAAACCAGTTGCCCGTAATCCTTATCCGGGGTTACCATGTATACTTCGTAACCGGCTTTTTCAGCCTGTTTGCTGAGGGTGCCGATCACATCATCCGCCTCGTATCCGTCCATGGCGATGATCGGGATATTAAATCCTTCAATGATTTTTTTAATATCGGGTACAGCGGCCAGGATATCTTCCGGTGTTTCCTGCCGGTTGGCTTTGTAATCCGCGAAATCGGTATGCCGTTCGGTAGGAGCAGAAGTATCAAAGCAAACCGCCATATGAGATGGCTTTCGTTTGTTGATCAGTTCCACCAGTGCGTTGGTAAAACCAAACTGGGCATTGGTGTTCTTCCCTTTGGAAGTCAGCCTGGGATTGCGGATAAGGGCATAATAGGCCCGGAACACCAGGGCAAAGGCGTCGAGGAGAAATACACGTTTATCCATACCGCTAAGGTAAGATTTCGGGACTTAGCGGGGATGTCGTGTGTAGGATGTCAGGTGTCGGGTGTCAGTTGACAGTTGGCAGTTGTTAGCCGGCCTGCCGGACAGGCCGGTTGACAGGCGGCAGTGGGGAGCCTGAACATGAAGTTTCATCAAAGAGAATCATGTACACAAAAAACCCCGGCACTGCAGGCCGGGGGTTACTGTTATGTTAACGCTGCTTAGCTTAGTTGATAGACAGCCGGAGGGCTGCACTGTTGTCAGTTTTCACCATTGCTTTCTGCTCTTTGACAACCACTACAGCAGTTTCATTCTTTTTTTGCAGGGAAGGATTGGTATTGTCTACCATAATGGTTCCACTGAAGGCTTCTGTTGACGGATTAACCGGCGTACCAGCTGCACTGATTGACTTATCCCTGTGGATAAAGTTCAGGTAGAGAGCGAAGAACAAAAGGTTAAAGGCAAAGAAGTTGGCGATTTTACGAACGCGTCTTTTCATAAACGGATGTATTGGATTTTAAAAATATTGGTTTCTCGGATAACAGTGCTAAGGTAGCGCGGGGAGTTACTACCTGCAAGGATTGGGCATTGCTATTTGTCGAAATCGGGCACTAATACTCAGGGTGGAATCGTAAAACTACGAGTACTATTTTTTCATCTCTTCCAATTGTTTCTGCATCCGGAACATTTCATCCCGCAGCCGGGCCGCTTCCATGAAATCAAGGTCCCTGGCAGCTTTTTCCATTTCTTTTTTGACTTTTCCGAGTGCTTTTTCCATTTGCGGGATGGTCTTGTACTCTGCCTGTTCTTCGGCTGCTGCCGTTACCAGTTCCCCGTCAGGAGCCAATGCATAGGGATTAGCCGGGTCATATCCTTTAATATCCAGTACGGAGGTCTGGGCAAACACATCTTTGGTCGATTTGATCACTGTTTTGGGCGTGATGCCATGTTCAATATTGTAGGCTATTTGTTTTTCCCTGCGGCGATCAGTTTCGTCGATGGTCTTACGCATGCTGTCGGTCATTTTATCCGCGTAGAAAATGACCAGGCCATTTACATTCCTTGCCGCCCGCCCGGCTGTCTGGGTAAGGGATTTCTCATTCCGGAGAAAACCTTCCTTGTCGGCATCCAGGATAGCCACCAGCGATACTTCCGGCAGGTCAAGCCCCTCTCTTAATAAGTTCACGCCCACGAGTACATCAATTTTCCCCAATCTCAGTTCCCGCAGGATCTCGACGCGTTCCAGGGTATCCACTTCACTGTGGATATACTTCGATTTGATATTGATCTTGTGCAGGTATTTATCCATTTCTTCTGCCATCCGTTTGGTGAGGGTGGTGACCAGTACCCGGTCACCCGCTTTTACCCGTTTATCAATTTCGTCCAGCAGGTCATCAATCTGGTTTACACTGGGGCGTATCTCAATGGGCGGGTCCAATAAGCCGGTGGGCCGGACCACCTGTTCCACCACCACTCCCCCGCATTTTTCCAGTTCATAATCATCCGGGGTGGCGGAGACAAAGATGACCTGGTTGGTCAGTGATTCAAACTCGTGAAAATTGAGCGGCCGGTTATCCAGTGCAGAGGGCAGGCGGAAGCCATAATCCACCAGGATGAGTTTGCGGCTCCGGTCGCCACCGTACATCCCGCTGACCTGGGGAATGGTCTGGTGGCTTTCATCAATAATCATCAGGTAGTCTTTCGGGAAATAATCCAGCAGGCAAAAAGGACGGGTGCCCGGCCGGCGGCGGTCAAAAAAACGGGAATAATTCTCGATCCCGTTGCAATAACCCAGTTCCCGGATCATTTCAATGTCATAATTCACCCGTTCGCTGAGCCGCTGCGCTTCAATGTATTTCCCTTCCTTCTTAAAATAATCAGCCTGGGCGCCCACTTCATCCTGTATTTCATAGAGGACCTGTTGCAGGATATCCTTGGGGGCCACATAGAGATTGGCCGGGAAGATCGCGGCGTTTTCCATTTTCGCGATCCGTTTGGCGGTTATGACATCAATACTTTCTATTTCTTCAATCTCATCGCCAAAAAAAGTGATCCGGTATCCGTAATCCACGTACGGCAGGTTGATATCAACGGTATCTCCTTTTACCCGGAATGTACCGCGGTTAAAATCGGTTGTGGTCCGGTTGTAGAGGGAATTCACCAGTGAATGCAGGAAGGCCTGGCGGGAAATAGTCTGACCTTTGCTGATCCGGATGATCCCGTTTTCATAATCGGTGGGATTCCCCATGCCATAGATACAGCTTACGGAAGCCACCACGATGATATCCCTGCGGCCGCTGAGCAGGCTGGAAGTGGCCCTCAGGCGGAGTTTATCCAGCTCATCATTAATACTGAGATCCTTTTCAATATACACATCACTTACCGGCAGGTAGGCTTCGGGCTGGTAATAGTCATAATAGGAAACAAAATATTCAACTGCATTTTCGGGAAAGAACTGCCGGAACTCACCGTATAACTGGGCCACCAGGGTTTTATTATGGGTCAGCACCAGTGTGGGACGTTGGGTATTCTGAATCACATTGGCAATCGTATAGGTCTTACCGCTGCCCGTCACTCCCAGCAGGGTCTGGTATTTTTCACCATCCTGTATTCCTTCGGTCAGCTGGCGGATCGCATCCGGCTGATCACCGGCGGGCGGGAAAGGGGTATGCAGTTGAAAAGCCATATTGCAATTTAATCAACCCGCCGGAGAGAGAAATGAAACATTATGTAGAAGGCAGGATCGTTTTATTTGATCTTTCTTTTGGTATAAGCCGGGTAATCGGGGAGCCGGGTTTCATAGGCTGTGTGCATCAGCGGGGAGGTTAATATAAAATCGGCGGTTGACCGGTCACAGGCGACCGGGATATTCCAGGTAGCGGCCACCCGCAGCAGGGCTTTTATATCCGGGTCGTGAGGCTGAGCTTCCATCGGGTCCCAGAAGAAAATCAGCATATCCAGTTTCCCTTCTGCAATGGCGGCACCGATCTGCTGATCCCCGCCCAGTGGCCCGCTGAGAAAACGGTGTACCGGCTGGTTCAGGGCTTTTTCGAGCAAGGCGCCCGTAGTGCCCGTGGCATAGAGGCTGTGTTTTTTAAGGGCTTGTTTATTATATACCGCCCATTCCACCAGTTCTTTTTTCATGTTATCATGTGCCACCAGGGCAATGCGTTTGTCGGATTTCATGCTGCGTTTATTCATACCGGGAAGGTAAATAATTGTTTTTTCCGGCCGGCGGGGGTGGGGTGATAATTAATGATTGGTTGATTTTGAAAATGGGATATCCCACAATCCACGTCCTACGGGGTGGGGTTCATGTTTTCGGATTAATTGGTTGCTAACGATAATGCACCCCTACAGGGTGCCGGAGCTATTTTGCGTTGGTTCGGGAAATGCAAAACCATGTCCACATCATAGGCAATGAAATATGGCTAACCCCCGCCGGTGACGGTATGTTTGCCCTACCCCATCGGAGTGGATTATCAGTAGCATTCGATGAAATCGAGATGTTTGTCCCCACCCCGTAGGGTGTGGAATGTAGGTGGCCTCTATGGCAACGAAATATTTCACCCCACCCCGTAGGTGGTGGATTGTGGTTTATAAAACATCGTTGCACCGTTTTTTTATTAAACCGGGTCTATGAAAATGTATTTTTCATCATATTCAATGCCCGCTTCAACCAACAAATTCCGGTATTCCTGCCTGAACCCGATTTTCCGGTGATGTTCTTCCTGCCCGGCAATATACCTGATCACATTGGGCACATGCGATTTGCTGTAGGTGAATGCCCCGTAGCCCTCCTGCCAGGCGAATTTTCCCGGACAAAACCGCCGGTCATTTATCCATTTGGCGCTTTCTGTCTTAATTGATCTGATCAATTCCGAAACGGACTGATGGGGACGCATGCCAATCAATATATGAATATGATCCGGCATGCTGTTTATCTGGAGCATCTTATGTTCATAATGCCGCACAGTGCCGGTGATGAATTTGTGTAACTCATCTTTCCAGTGAGGAAGGAGGCATCCGCGTCTGTATTTGGGGGCAAATACAAATTGGTAATGAATCTGGGTGTAGGTGTTGGCCATAAATGATAAGGTTTATTGGTGGCAATTTAGGGGAATTTGTTTCCGAATATGATTTCGTCGCTGTTGGTCGCGATTTTTTCACGATCCACACCCTACGGGGTGGCGACCGTGATTTCGGTTTGATTGTTTGTTGCCGGTATTGCACCACCTACGGTGTGCCAGGGTTGTTTTCCTTCGTTTCGGGAAATACATAATCGTTTCCACCCCGAAGGGTGGAATATGGGTTGCAAAAATGTGTTAAGGGATTATCGTGGCACTCTATGGGGGTGTATTGTGGATTTTCCCGTTAATGGCCCGCCAATGAGATAGTACCCCGAAATGGTTGTTTTATTTTCTATTCCGCAGGAGGTGTATTATGGGTAGCACAAATGTGTAAACGGATTATCGCGGCACCCTGTAGGAGTGCATTGTAGAAATAAAATAAAAAAACCGGAGCAGTTGCCCACCCCGGTCTCTTTGTCAGATTAACATTGACTGTTTATTATTTCAGCTCTGCACTCACGGTGATCTTCGGTTCCGGGGAGATCTTGCCGGCTTCGATCGGGGCACCGGTGATGCCATAATCTGCCAGTTTGATGCTGAACGAAGTGCTGGCGCTCAGGGAACCGGCTTTTACCTCAAAGGTGGCTGTGGTACTGAGCGGTTTGGTCACATCCCGTACAGTCAGCTCACCGGATACCGGCACAATGTAGGTTCCCGGTTTGTCAAATTTTACTTTAGCAAGATCGGTGATCTTTCCCATGAAAGTGAATACGGGGAATTTGGCGGAGTTCATCCATTTTTCGCTGTTGAAATGATTCTGGATCATTTCGTTTGCAAAGGAAAAATTATTAACAGCTGCTTCAAAACCAATTTCGCCGGTCTTTGTATTCACTTCACCCACCACGGTCTTGTTATCAGCTCTTGGTAATGCGTCTTTTGAAGTGGTGGCGTCAAAAGATACTGTTGCAGAAGTAGTTTTCTTTGTCTGGGCAAAAGCCATAACCGACATCGTAAACAGGGAGAGGATCAGGAATGTTTTCTTCATGTGTATAGTTTTTGTTTAGTTTGATGACATTAGTAAGGAATAAGGGCTGACCGTTTAAAAGTAATGACCGTGGCTTTCCGGAGACGGCTGAAAATACCACCGCTGCAGGAGGCTTTGACTGTGACGGAATCACCCACCGACAGTTTTTTGGCCCCGGCCACATCTCCGGCCTGGAAGTCGAAGATGGCATAGGAGCCGGACAGGCTGTCAATGAACTTTACGTTGAGGCTGCTGTCCGCCGGTTCCAGTTCAGCCACGCGACCCTTCACGAGCAGTATTTTATCTGTATATTTTTTATTGGCCGCACTGTCATTTCCCGCGAATTCACGGATAAGATCAATCGCATTTACCGTGTACTCCGCTTTGCTGGAAGCCGTATTGGAAAAAGTGGAGTTTTCTAACTGATTCTTGATATAGCTATAGGTTCCAAATGCGAATACCGGACCAACCAGTATCCAGAACGCTTTTTTTAACAAAGCTCCCTGGCGGGCGGTCAGTGCAAAAACAAAAGCGGAAAGCGCCTGTATATACAAGCCGGGCTGCAGGAGGCCGGCCAGGCTGCTGCCTGCACCCAGGTCCAGCAAGGTATGGCTGAAGCTGATGTATACGGTAACCAATGAAAGGGAAAGAGCGGATGCGATCCATGCCGGCAGGGGCTGTTGCTTTTTTTTCAGGTATAACAGGGTTGCCAGCAGGGTAAATACCGGGATCAGCCAGAAAAGATTGAAAGTAAAACTGAATCCGGGGTAAGGGTTATCGAGGCCATAGGAAGAAGAGGCCACGGTAAAAAAACGGCCGGAGGGGAGACCGGTTCCCGCAAGTTTTATTCCGTCCCAGGACACCCAGGGAAGGAAAAAGGAAAAAAGCAGGCCGGCTGCAGCCAGCAGGTGGACCAGGTTTTTTGAAGGGGCTTCCTTATTCATACAGAGGTTTAAACGAGAGGCCCCGGCTTTTGGTTGCGGAGCGCAGCACAAATATACAATGTTTAAACATTGAAATAATTTTGAAATGTAAATTTTTTGTGAAGACTTCGAAAAGGATTGCAGGAGAAATGTGCGATATGGCGATGGGCTTCATAAACCGGCTGATCAGCTGCCGGCCGGGCTGAAACAGAAAAGGGCTGTACCATGTGATACAGCCGCTTAACTTACTAACCCATTAAACTTATAGAGAATCAGGCTCAGGCCGCCTGCATTTCTTTGATTTTCTCCCTGATCTTGCCTTCAATTTCTTTGGCCAGTTCAGGGTTGTCCACCAGTAACTGCTTCACCGAATCACGTCCCTGTCCCAGTTTATCATTATTGTAGCTATACCAGCTGCCGCTTTTTTGTACAATGCCCAGCTCGGTACCCATATCAATGATCTCCCCGTTTTTGGAAATGCCCTCGCCAAAGATGATATCAAATTCAGCCGCCCGGAAAGGAGGCGCCACTTTGTTTTTCACCACTTTTACTTTTACGTGGTTACCAATCGCTTCATCCCCGTCTTTTACCTGCTGGGTCCGGCGGATATCGAGGCGCACGGAAGCATAGAATTTTAACGCATTACCACCGGTGGTTGTTTCGGGGTTTCCAAACATTACCCCGATCTTTTCCCGCAACTGGTTAATGAAAATACAGATGGTATTCGTTTTGGCGATCGTAGCGGTCAGTTTACGCAGGGCCTGGCTCATCAGGCGGGCATGGAGCCCCATCTTACTGTCGCCCATTTCCCCTTCCAGTTCACTCTTGGGAACCAGGGCAGCCACAGAGTCGATCACCACGACATCCAGGGCACCGGAAAGGATCAGGCGGTCGGCAATTTCGAGGGCCTGCTCACCATAGTCCGGCTGGGAAATCAGCAGGTTGTCCACATCCACCCCGAGTTTCTTGGCATAATTGCTGTCAAATGCGTGTTCCGCATCAATAATGGCACACATTCCTCCCTTCTTCTGTGCTTCGGCGATCACATGGGTGGCGATGGTGGTCTTACCGGAGGACTCTGGTCCATAGATCTCAACGACCCGGCCACGGGGAAGTCCCCCGATACCCAGGGCCACATCCAACCCGATAGAGCCGGTGGAAATGACTTCCTGTTCAACACCGGATTTTTCATTCATCATCATCACACTGCCCTTGCCATAATCCTTCTCAATCTTATCCATCGTAAGCTTGAGCGCTTTCAGTTTTTCAGAATTTGCTGACATATCGGTTGTTTTTTCTGTTTTTGCCATGTATCAAAGTTAGCGGATCGTTGTTCCGGTGATAAAAAACTAATTAACAATCAAAACTAAAACATTTAGCAAATAAAAACTAATATTTTTTGGATTATTTTTCCCGCCGGGCCCGTTTTTTTTCTGCCGGGGGACTGGTGCTTCAACCAAATTACCCGGGATTGGGTACGCGTAACCGGGATTATAGTGCTAATTTTTCACAAAGTTTCAGCGATGCGAATAAGGAGTTTTTGGCTGCCTGTTTTATTCCTGCTGGGTGTGCCGGAGGGCATTGCCCAGCAGCCCCGGCTGGTATTGCCGGTTTCCAGTACTAACAAATTGCAGGAGATGGTCGTAAGCCGGGATGAGAAATATATGGCCACCACCGACCTGGACGGAATGGTGAAATGCTGGGATGTGGCCAGTGGAAAACTGCTTCAAACTTTTGATCATCCTGCTGCGGTCGAAGTTGCGCTTACCCCTGATAACCGCTTCCTGGTTTCCGCGGGTATGGATCATGATCTAAGGGTCTGGGACCTGGAAACAGGGCGTTTGTTCAAGACACTGTCACTGCACCAGACGGCTATATGCGCCCTGGCCATCAGTGAGGACGGCAGCCTTATGCTTTCCGGTGATCAGTCGGGTACTGTGGCGCTCTGGGACTTGAAAACCTGGGAACCCCTCCGGGTCATTCAAACCAATGGGGGTTATATCGGCAAACTGGAATTCGCTCATAAAGGATCCTGGTTCGTCCTGGCCGCGGAGAAAAATATTTACCTGGTTCCTTTCGCAGATCAGCCATACCGGGTATTAGAAGGACATACGGATAAAGTACATTCCCTTGAGCTGGCTGCCAATGATGAACAACTGCTCAGCGGTTCCTGGGACAATACGGCCCGCTTATGGGACCTGAGCAGTGGAAAAACCCTGCAGGTCTTTGAAGGCCACGCAAAATCCGTTTTTGACGCCATCTTCAGCCCGGATCAGAAAAAAGTACTGACTGCCGCCAGTGATAACAGTATCCGGATCTGGGATATCCTTACCGGGAATTGTGTGCAAACCCTGACCGGGCACCGCGACTGGGTCACGAAACTCCGGTTTTCACCGGATGGTAAAAAACTGATCAGTATTTCCTTTGATAATACTGCCCGTGCCTGGAGCTATCCGGGCGGTCAGCTCCTGTACGAACTGAAAGGGCATAAGGATGATCTCTATTATATTTCTGTATTAAAGAAAACAGGGAAGGTCCTGCTGGGATCCTATGATAATGATGTCAGCAGCTGGGACCTGCGATCCGGGAAAATGGATTTCTTTTTCGGGTTGCATAACGAAAAGATCACCTCGGTTTCCCTGTCAGAAAGCGGGCGTTTTGCCGCGAATACCTACCGGGACGGCCGAATAAAAGTTATTGATCTTTTTACCGGGAAACTGGCCCTGAACATCAACGGGCACAGCGACTGGGCCACCAGTGCCGTGTTTGGTAATAAGGATTCATTGCTATTTACGGCCGGTATAGATCATATGCTTAAGATATGGAAACTGCCGGCGGGAGAATTACTGGCAGAAACCAGTGTGGATGCCGGTGTCATTGACGCCAACCTGGAGCTGAGCAGGGACGGCCGGCGACTCCTGAGTTATGGCGGACAAACCCTGTCTGTTTTCAACCTGGACAGGAATTCCCGTATCACAAAATCTGCCGGTGGTTCCCTGTTCAATAAACCCGTTTTTAGTAATAACGGGAAATACCTTGCTGAAATCTTTGAAGGGATGATCCGGGTTATAGAAACCGATTCAGGAACCCTGGTCAACCAGTTTTCCATCAGCACCCCCTTTCCGGGCAGCCTGTTTTTTTCCCCCGATGATGAATACCTGCTTTGCACGGACAAAATACTGAAGGCCTTCCGGATTCAGCCGGGGGATACGGCGTTGGCAGCGGCAGCTTTCCCGGTCGGCAGCCTACCGGTTTCCCGGGCAGGCTGGCTGAATGAAAAAAACAAGACTCTCCTGATAACGGACACGAGCAGACGAATTTACAGGGCTGATTTCCCTTCCGGTGAGCCGGTGCTGGTTTTCAGCCCGGATAAAAACAGCCTGTTAACGGAGCAGGACCACTATTTCCGCGACGTTATTCTCTCACCGGACCGGGAATACGTTGCCTCGTTTCATACCGATTACTACCGGCTCTGGCGGTTATCGGATGGGAAATGCATCGGCCGGTTTGACGGCGATCATTTACTTTTCCTGCCCGGCAGTGCCCGGTTTGTCATAACCAACCGCGGAGCATTGGATATATATGATGCCAAAAGCGGGGGACGGATCTATACGCATTTTATCGCGGGTGAAAAGGATTACATCGTAATGGACTCACTGGGTCGTTTTGACGGAACGGAAGCCGCCCGGAAATATCTCTATTTTACCTGTGGCAAGGAGATTATTGAACTGGAAAGTGTAAAAGACCAGCTCTGGGTACCCGGGCTGGCAGACAGGGTCATGCAGGGAGATACTATCAGCAGCCGCACCCTCGCTGAACTGGGTATTTGCGGGCTCACCCCGCTGGTGGACAAATATCCGCTGGAAACCGGCTATCGTTTTGTCATTACCCCGCGGAGGGGTGGATTAGGGGAAACTATTTTGCTGGTCAATGGAATTGAAGTGAAACGGTACAACCCGGAGCAACTGGTAAAAAAAGGCGGAAGCTATGAACTCAGCATCAGCCGGGAAGAATTGGGTGATCTGTTTATAAAAGGCCAGGAAAACCAGGTGGGCATTAAGTGCTACACAGCAGGTAATACGGTTTCCTCCCGCGGCCTGATTGTCAGTGAGGATAAAAGCAAACATTCCGCTGTCCCCCCCAACCTCTACGCGCTTATGGTGGGGGTGAGTGATTATAAAGGGGATGAGCTCGACCTGAAATACGCGGCCAAAGACGCTTCGGATATTTCAGCTGCCGTGGCTGCTTCGGCCCGGAAACTGCTGAACACCGACGGGAAGGAACATGTATTTATGTATAACCTGACCACGGCGAGCCCCCGTTACCAGTTACCGGAAAAAAACCAGATCCAAAAAGCATTGGCTGAGATCGGGAAAAAAGCTACTGCCAATGATATCCTCCTGATTTTTTTTGCCGGTCACGGGGTGATGGAAGGGGCGGACAAGCAATTCTATTTTTTGACGGCGGATGCCTCAAAGACCCTTGCAGCCGAAGCGGTAAAAGATGTGGGGATCAGCACGGCAGAACTGACCGACTGGATCAGGCCCCAAACGGTGAAGGCCCAGAAACGGATCCTGATCTTTGACGCCTGCAACAGCGGGCAGGCCATAAAGGATTTTGTAAAAATGGGTACGGGGGACCAGGGTTACCTCGCCGCGAGAAATGATGATAAGGCACAGCAGGTAAAAGCCATTGACAAACTGAACGAAAAATCGGGCCTGTTCATTCTCTCCGCCTCGGCCAGTAACCAGAGTGCGTATGAGCTGGGCCGTTATTCGCAGGGACTGCTCACGTATTCCCTGCTCAAAGCCATCCGGCAGCAACCTGATATTTTGGAGGAAGGAAAATACCTGAATGTCGGCCGCTGGTTTGCCGCCGCGGAGAAAAATGTAAGTGATCTTTCCAAAGAAAGCGGGGCCCGGCAGGAACCGCAGATCGTTTCCACCACGAATTTCAATATTGGCCTCGTGGATGAGCAGGTCCTGGCCGGGATCGTATTACCGCAGGAGAAGCCGTTATTTGCCGCCAGCAATTTTCAGAACAGCGATGAGGCGATTGCGGATGATGACCTGGAGCTCAGCAAACAGGTGAACCTGCAGTTAACGGACCTGGCCACCAGGGGGAGCAACAGCCAGATTGTATATGTAACAGCTACGAATGCACCCGATGCCTACTCACTCAGCGGGCGTTACCGGGTCAGCGGGAATAATATAACGGTAATGGTTAACCTGAAACAGGACCGGGTTGTAAAGCAGAAATTTGAACTCAGCGGGACAAAGGATAAATTACCTGAACTGGCGGCCGGTATTGCGGCGAGGGCGGCGGAGCTGGTGCGACAGTGATTTTTAATCTTCCTTTTTCGTAGCCGGGTCTCCTGAAAGGGACCCGGCGAATGGGGTGACGCCGGGTCCGCCATTTTCTATGAAACGGATTGAAACCCCGGGAAAGGAATTGTCAAAATAAAATATATGGGAGCGAGACCCGGTTGAGAAATCAATGCCGCTACATCGCCGATGCGGAGCCGGTGGCCGTAATTTTTTTGACAGTTAAGTTGTACAATATAATAATATTCCTAAATTCAACAGATGGTACATCCCGGTTCTGCATTTTCAGATTCAAAAAAACATTTTCTGATTCTTGATGCACTTCGCGGCGTTGCTGCAATTACTGTTGTTTTATTCCACATTTTAGAGCCCTATTCAGAAGGCGATCATACGAAACAGCTAATCAACCATGGTTATTTGGCAGTCGATTTTTTTTTCATGTTGTCGGGGTATGTAATGGCTCATGCTTACGATGACCGCTGGGATAAAATGACTACAAAGGATTTTCTTAAAAGAAGAATTATACGCCTGCATCCTATGATTATTGCCGGGATGATTATCGGAGCAGTCTGTTTCTATTTTGGGGACTCCCCGGTATTTCCAAAAATTGCAGGAACGCCGGTTTGGGAAATGCTGTTAGTCATGCTTGTTGGATTTACTTTAATTCCTTTGCCGCCTTCCATGGATATTCGTGGATGGAGTGAAATGCATCCTTTGAATGGCCCCGCCTGGTCATTATTTCTTGAGTATATAGCCAATCTATTACACGTATTTATATTAAGAAAATTGTCAAAACCCGTGCTCGGGATATTGTCTTTTTTAGCTGCAATAGCATTAATTCATTTAGCAGTAACAGGTCCTAATGGAGATGTAATTGGCGGGTGGTCAATAGAACCAGAACAATTAAGGATCGGTTTTACGAGATTACTATTCCCTTATATCACGGGCATGTTACTCCGGCGATTGATAAACCCTGATCTTAAAAAAAATACATTCTTGTTGTGTTGCTTGCTGTTATTGGGAACCCTGGCGTCACTGTTGTCCGGTAAAAGTTGCTGAATTTAAATAAAAAAGGAGGCCTAAGCCTCCAGTAGTTATTTTAGTGTTACCACACAACTATAATAACTATGGGTAAAGGTAATTTTTTTACCGGAC
>JBBIGW010000076.1:0-17004 GCA_037447355.1 Bacteroidia bacterium
TTTTTGCAGCTTTTTAAAAAACTATTTTCGGCCCTTATATTACTGCCACAACGAATTATTAATCCCTTTGAAAGGCTTAAATTGAGTTTTTAAGGGGCAACTATTTAACTTTTTTAAAATATCATGTTGGGGGCCGGCTTTTCGGCTTTGAGAACCCTGATCTATTTTGTAAATTGCAGGTATGAAGAATTACAATGAGCTGACGGAGCAGGAAAGAAAAATACTGGAAGAACAATTTCTCCGCGATCCGGATTCATTTTATAAAAAGGAAGAAATGGATCAACTCAGGGCAGCGCTAAAAAGAACTGCGAAAGAACGTTTCCTGGTAATGACTTCTCTGATGAAAATGAATACGATGTTTTCGAAGGCCCGGATCGTCCCGGGAGGAACATACCCCAATAAAACCTGCTGATGGATATTTTTGATGAGGACTTACTTTATTTCTGGCGTTGCCTGAACGCTCATGCGGTGCGTTATATCATGGTGGGAGGGGTGGCCACCAATTTCAACGGATACCAACGGACTACGGATGATATTGACGTATGGCTGGATGATACAGCAGTTAACCGGGAAAATTTTCGAAAGGCATTCCTGGAGTATTCGGGAGTGGATTTAATACATATTGCCACGATGCAATTTGTACCCGGCTGGGTGAATTTCCGGCTGAACAATGGATTTACCCTCGATATCCTTACTGGGATGAAAGGACTGGAGGATTTGGGCTTCGAAAAATGCCTGTTTGCAGCCAATAAAGCTGATATTGACCAGGTGTTGGTTCCGTTCCTGCATATTAATCACCTGATTGCGAATAAAAAGGCTGTTAACAGGCCTAAGGATCAATTAGATGTGATCTCTCTTGAACAACTAAAAGCGCTTGATCAAAACCCCGCTGAGGAATGAGTTTGAGGGAAGATAAATTCAAGGTTTTTTAGCATCACCCCCTTATCTTTGCGCCAAATTTCGGAACAGGTATGCGCATTCATCGTTTCAAATCCTTTACTGTAGCGGTTTTCAGCGTTTTTTTCACCCTTTTTGCGGGGTCGGCCCTGGCCCAGGAGCAGGAAGGTCAGCCGGCTGCTGAGCAGGCTGAACATAAGGAAGCCGGTCATGGGGAGGAGAAGGAGAAACTGAATGTCGGCGAAGTGATCTTCGAACACGTATTGGATGGCCATTCCTTCCATTTTTTCGGGGTTTCAATCCCCCTGCCGGTCCTGCTTTATTCCCCGGAGAGGGGGGTGAGTTTCTTCATGTCTTCCGGATTTCACCACGGGGAAGAGGCGCATGAGGGGTATAAGATCCTGACCCCGGAGAACATTAAGGAAATGGGCCTGGATCCCAATCAATTCAAGAATGAGGACATTATCCCGGTAAATGCGGAGGGGAAATTTGACCCGGCTGTGAAAGTGTATGATTTCTCCCTGACGCGTAACGTGGTACAGATGTTCCTGGCCCTCGCCATTTTTGTGATCATCATGCTCCGTATCGCAAAGCGTTACAAGAGCGGGGTGGGGGTAATATCCGCACCCGAGGGCTCCCAGAGCCTGATGGAACCGGTGATCACTTTTGTCCGGGACGAAGTGGCCAAACCCAATCTCGGATACAAGTACGAAAAATACCTGCCCTACCTGCTGACCGTATTCTTCTTTATTCTTATTAATAATATTTTCGGGCTGATCCCCGGTTCTGCCAACGTAACCGGTAATATCGCTTTTACCGGGGTGCTGGGTGTGATCTCCTTTGTAGTGATCGTATTCAGTTCCAACAGCCATTACTGGCAGCATATCTTCAATCCCCCGGGAGTGCCTTTTGGTGTAAAACTGATCTTGGTGCCAGTGGAATTTCTCAGTTTATTTATCAAGCCCTTTGCGCTGATCATCCGTCTTTTTGCGAATATGGTGGCCGGGCATATTATCATTATTTGCCTGGTCTCCCTGATATTTATTTTCGGGCAGCTGAACCCGGTGGCCGGGTGGGGCGCTTCACCGCTCTCGATCGGTTTTACCGTATTCATCTACCTGATTGAAGTGCTGGTGGCCTTCCTGCAGGCTTTCATCTTTACGATGCTGACGGCGGTATTTATCGGGCAGGCGCTGGAGGGCGATCATCATGAAGAAGCGCATGCAGCGCATTAAACTTGTATTTTTTAAACAAACAATAATAACAAACATGGATTTACTGAATGTAATTCTGCTGGAAGCTACCGCGAATGCCGGTGGTGCGATTGGTGCTGGTTTAGCAGCCATCGGGGCTGGTATCGGTATCGGCCAGATCGGTAAAGGCGCGGTTGAGGCGATTGCCCGTCAGCCGGAAGCCTCTAACGATATCCGCGGTAACATGATCCTGACAGCAGCCCTGGTAGAAGGTGCTGCCCTGTTCGCGATCATCGTGGGCTTCCTCGCAATGGTATTGAAATAATATCGTTGCCGAAAAAATTACTGCATCCAAAGCACAGGGCGGAGGATGCAGTATTTAAACTGAAAATCACAAACAATCCACCGCCTCCCTGAAACGGAGGGGTGCATATAAACGGAGTATTAATTATGGAGTTGTTACTTCCCAAATTAGGTTTATTAGCCTGGACCCTGCTGGCCTTCCTGATCGTATTCTTCCTGCTGAAGAAAATGGCCTGGCCCGCAATTATCAAGGGACTGCGTGACCGCGAGAACAGCATTGCTGATTCACTGGCCACCGCTCAGAAAGTAAAAGAGGAAATGGCCCTGATGAAGAGCGAAAATGAAGCCCTGCTGGCCAAAGCCCGTGAAGAAAGAGCCCAGTTATTAAAAGAAGCCCGGGAAACCAAGGACAAGATCATTACTGAGGCGAAAGACCAGGCCAAACTGGAAGCCAATAAGATCGTGACCGAAGCACAGGCTGCCATCAATGCCCAGAAAATGGCTGCCCTGACCGAAGTGAAAAACCAGGTCGGTAAACTGGTGATCGAGGTAAGCGAGAAAGTGCTGAGAAAGGAACTGGCCAATAAAGAAGCCCAGGAAGCCCATATTAAGGGACTGGTGAATGAAGTGAAACTGAATTAAGATAAGCTATGAGCGTTGAGCTGTGAGGTACGAGCCTGACTCGCCACTCATATCTCGCCACTCGCAACTCAGAAAATATGCAAAACCCCCGTTTAGCATCGAGATACGCCAAATCACTGATCGGTCTTGCCCTTGAAAGAGGCGAGCTGGAGCAGGTATATGCGGATATGCAATGGCTGCAGGCGGTATGCAAGAGCAACCGTGATTTTGTGAACGTACTGCGCAGTCCGATCATTAGAAATGACACGAAAAGGAAGATCATTGAAGCCGTGACCGTTACCGGTAAGATCAGCGAAATCACGTCCGGGTTCAACCGGCTGCTGGTGGTGAAGAACCGGGAACGTTTCCTGCCGGAGATTATCAATGCCTTTATCGCGCAATACAAAGAACACAAAAATATCCGGACGATTCAGCTGACCACGGCCTTCCCGGTTACGGATGCGGTAAAGACGGCGATCGTGGAGCAGGTGAAGAAATCAGCCGGTTTTGAGAAAGTGGAACTGGAAGAGAAAGTGAATCCCGGCCTGATCGGTGGTTTCGTATTGCAGGTGGGCGACCAGCTGGTGGATGCCAGCGTGGCCTATGACCTGCGGGCCATTGCCCAGCAATTTGAGAACAATGATTTTATTTATAGGATCCGCTAATTATTAAAAGAATAAAAAGAGACAGATATGCCAGAGATCAAACCAGATGAAATAAGTGCCATCCTGCGCCAGCAGCTGAGCAACTTTAACGCCAGTGCCGACCTGGAAGAGGTTGGAACAGTTTTGCAAATCGGTGACGGTATTGCCCGTGTGTATGGCCTGGGTAATGTGCGTTATGGCGAACTGGTGGAATTTGAAAATGGTGTCCGCGCCATTGCGCTGAACCTGGAAGAAGATAATGTGGGCGTGGTGCTGATGGGAGAAACCGGTGGTATCCAGGAAGGGGCCAAGGTAAAACGTACGGGCCAGATCGCTTCTATCAAAGTAGGGGAAGGAATGGTGGGCCGCGTGGTAAATACACTGGGATACCCGATCGACGGGAAGGGCCCCATCACCGGCGAACGTTATGAAATGCCGCTGGAGCGCAAAGCCCCCGGTGTTATTTTCCGGGAGCCGGTAAAAGAACCGCTGCAAACCGGTATCAAGGCGATCGACGCGATGATCCCCATCGGTCGTGGCCAGCGGGAACTCGTGATCGGTGACCGCCAGACCGGGAAAACCGCGATCTGTATCGATACCATCATCAACCAGAAAGAATTTTTTAAAGCCGGCAAGCCGGTATATTGTATCTATGTGGCGATCGGGCAGAAGGCCTCCACCATTGCCGGTATCATGAAAACATTGCAGGACAATGGCGCGATGGAATACACGATCATTGTAGCGGCTTCCGCCTCTGATCCCGCCCCGCTGCAGTTCTATGCACCCTTTGCCGGCGCGGCGATCGGTGAGTTTTTCCGCGATACCGGTCGTCCGGCCCTGATCATTTATGATGACCTGTCCAAACAGGCGGTGGCCTACCGCGAGGTATCCCTGCTGTTACGCCGTCCCCCCGGACGGGAAGCCTATCCCGGTGACGTATTCTACCTGCACAGCCGCCTGCTCGAAAGAGCCGCGAAAGTGATCAGTGATGATAATGTAGCGAAAGATATGAACGATGTACCGGAAAGTATCCGTCACCTGATAAAGGGGGGTGGTTCGCTGACCGCCTTACCGATCATCGAAACACAGGCCGGTGACGTTTCTGCCTACATCCCCACGAATGTGATCTCCATTACCGACGGACAGATCTTCCTGGAAACAAACCTGTTCCTCTCCGGCATCCGCCCGGCCATCAACGTGGGTATTTCGGTTAGCCGTGTGGGTGGTAATGCCCAGATCAAATCCATGAAGAAAGTGGCCGGTACCCTGAAACTGGACCAGGCCCTTTACCGTGAGCTGGAGGCCTTCTCCAAATTCGGGGGTGACCTGGATGCGGCTACGAAAAACGTAATTGATAAAGGAGCCCGTAATGTGGAAGTATTGAAACAGCTGCAATATTCACCCGCTGCGGTGGAAAAGCAGGTGGCCATCATCTACCTCGGTACAAACGGGTTATTAAAAGATGTTCCGGTACGCCGTGTGAAGGAATTTGAAGAGCATTTCCTGATGGAGATGGATACTAAATTACCGGACGTACTGGCTGAGTTCAAGAAAGGAAACCTGCCGGAAGAAGGGATCAAGAAAATGGTGGAACTGGCAAACGGGCTGATTCCCCAGTATAAGTAAATAAGAATTCTTCCCATAGTGAAAAAGAGAGATGATCATCATCTCTCTTTTTTTTATCGTAAATCTACCTGCAGTTCTGCGCCCTCCCCTGCTATTTATTTTAGCCAGCCAAAAAAAATTTCTGCTTGATAGTCAATCAATAAAACCAGCATACGTAATTATACTACAGAAAATACGGTATTTTTTACGAAAAAATGCGTGAAAAACTTGCAAGTAAAAAAACTGAGTAGTATGTTTGTCCCCGAATCGAACAAATCCTAAGAAAACAACGAAATCCGGCCACTGAAACTAACTATTCCAACCGAGGGATTTTACTCCCGGAAGTTTCACAACTCACATCACGGATTTCATTGCAATCTGAAGAAGCGTTCGCTCAACCGTACTACCGATCTGGAACCCTAAAAGCGAAAGCAATGAAAACATCTTTACACGTAAAGCAGCGTATCCTGACAACGGCGCTGCTGGTAATTTTTTCCGCTTCATGTGTACTTGGCCACGCACAGAGTACCGAAATGAGGTTTGAAAACCCCAGCCTGGTCAGCGGATCAAACGGAGCTGACGGTTCCGTGTACAAGTTCTCCCTGGTGAATAATGAGCTGGACGCCTTACTGACCATCGGTGGCAGGTCCTCAAATCTTGTTGCTATCAGCAACCTGGACATACCGGGTCAGGGTTTTGCCAAAGCTTTCCAGCCCCAGATCAAGTACAATAACGGGAATGTGACCACAGCCACTACCTGGTGGATCGAGTTTCAGATCCAGTTTGTGGTAAAGAATACGCTTACTCCCGCCCCGGTCAATGAGTTCTATATAACAGGACTTGATATTGATGGCAACAGCGGAAAACTGAAGGAATGGGATTCATTTTATGGCGGTACCGGTTATACCCTGGAAAGTAATTCACTGTTGTCCGTTTCCTCCCAGACAGGTACCGTCAACCTGCCTACTCTTTCCGGGAAGCAGTTCCTGGGTGCTGCCAATGATTATGCCGGGATCGATACTTCTGCCACTGAACTGATGACCACGATTCAGTACAAGAATACCAGCTCCGTGATCATCCGGCTGGGTGCCACCACCACGGGTTCCGTAAGCAATGCCAACCGGATGTATTCCGTATGGTTTAAGAATTTTACTTATAATGCGCCGATCAGCACACTGCCGGTTAAATTAACTGCTTTTACCGCCGCATTGAACAAAAATAAAGTGAACCTGAAATGGGAAACCGCTTCAGAGATCAATACCAGTCATTTTGAAATTGAACGCAGCACCGATGGCGCTAACTTCAGCGAAGCAGGCCTGGTATTTGCCTATGGCAATGCCACTGATAAAGCCAATTACAGCTTTACGGATGATGTCAGTTCCTTTCAGCAGCCGGTGGTATACTATCGCCTCCGTTCCGTGGATGCAGACGGGAAAAGCCAGCTTTCTGAAACCCGTATCATCCGGATCGGTAATGCCGGTGAGAATACTGTTTCCCTGCTGACCTATCCCAACCCGGTAACCCATGAACTGCGGGTAACCGTACCGGCCAACTGGCAGAACAAACAAACAGTTTTCGAACTGTACAACGCCAATGGACAGATCGCGAAAAGGAAGACAACCAGCGGCAGCAACCAGACTGAAACGGTAAACGTAAGCGACCTGGCCCCCGGCTTTTATATTGTACGGGTTAATTGTGAAGGTCAAACTGCTCAGCAAAAGATCATAAAACAGTAAGAAAGATATTTATCAATAGGGGTTCCGACCGTCCTGCCAAAAGTGGGACGGTTCTTTTTTTTAAAATAATTTGGTTTATATTATAAACTACTTTATGTTTGTTCTCAAATTGGAAATATGAAACGTGGATTACTTATCAAATGGACTTTTTTTTCTTTACTGCTGGGCCTGTCGGCCGGGGTAACCGCCCAGGTTACCATCAGGGGACTGGTAAAGGACAATAAGAATGCGCCGGTAGCCGGTGCGAGTATCAGTGTGAAGGGCAGTTATGACGGCAGCACTACCGATTCCAGCGGCAGGTATTCCTTTAAGACAACCGAAAAAGGACAACAGGTCCTGGTGATTTCCAGTATCGGCTACAAAACCGTTGAACAAACGGTAAAGCTGGAAGGAACCGTGGTCAGTTTTGATGCAGTGCTCAGGCAGGAGATCAGTGAGCTGACGGCCGTGATCTTATCGGCCGGCACTTTTGAGGCCAGCGACCGCAAACGGGCGGCAGCAGTATTGGATCCTATTGATATTGTAACCACCGCCAGTGCCAATGGTGATATTACCGGCGCTTTAAAAACACTGCCCGGCGCACAGCAGGTAGGGGAAAGCGAAGGGTTGTATGTACGGGGCGGAACGGCGGCGGAGACAAAAACATTTATTGACGGAACACTGGTCAATAATTTCTTTTTTACCAGTGTACCGAATATTGCGCAGTTCGGTCGTTTCTCCCCCTTTATTTTTAAAGGAACGGTCTTTAGCACCGGCGGCTATTCAGCCCTGTACGGGCAGGCGCTTTCTTCGGCCCTGATCCTGGAATCCATTGACCTGCCCGAACGGTCATCGGCCAACCTGGGGATCAGTGTAATCGGTCTCAATGGCGGTTACCAGCACCTCTCAAAAAACAAGCAATCATCTTTTGGGGTCAGTTATGGATATGTCAACCTGGGCCCGGCTTTTGCCGTGATCAAACAGCGGCAGGACTATTCAGCCGTTCCGGTGCATCAAACAGCCGATGCCAATTTCAGGGTTAAAACCTCCAAAACGGGGATGCTGAAATATTATGGGTATTTCAGCCATAATAAAATGGCCTTTACCGTGAAGAGTATCGACTCGCTTGGTTATTTTGACCGCTTTGCCCTCAGCAATACCAATCATTTTCACAATCTTTCCTGGAAAGAATACCTCCCGAAGCGGTGGAGGATCTATACGGGGGTCTCGTACACCAATAATAAGGATGAGATCAGCAGCGGTATGCAAAATGCCGCCGGGCATGAAGTGACCCTGGGAAACCTGGAAGCCAAAACATTTGACCTGGCCCTGAAGGGAAATTATTTCAATGCCAAACTGGTACTCGAAAAAAAACTAAAGGGACTCAGCGCTATCCGGTTGGGCTCCGAATATAATTTCAGTGATGATCATTCGGAATACACAGCCTATAACGGGGACAAATACCCGGGATTTTTAAAGGAACGAATCACCTCCGGTTTTGCCGAGGCAGATGTGTATGCCACGAATGATCTCGCCCTGAAAGGCGGGTTGCGGCTGGAACATTCCATGTACCTTGGTAAGACCAACCTCGCCCCCCGTTTTTCACTGGCCTATAAATTGTCAAAGGGCAGCCAGGCATCAGTCGCCTATGGTATCTTTTACCAGAACCCCGAAAGAAGATACCTGCCTTCGCCCAATGATCTGACTTTTATGAAAGCCACCCACTATATCCTGCAGTATCAGAAAGTACTGAACCAGCAAACCCTGCGGGCAGAGCTTTTTTATAAAAAATATGAGAAACTGGTAAAGACGGCCCTGACCGGGTTTACGGAAGCAGCGGTGAACAATAAAGGGTACGGGGACGCAAGCGGCTTTGAATTGTTCTGGAGAGATCGAAAGAGCATCAAGACCTTTGATTACTGGATCTCCTATTCTTATCTTGATACCAAAAGGGATTTCTTGAATTTCCCGGCCGCGGTCACACCCAATTTCGCGGCGAAGCACACGGCTTCCCTGGTGACCAAGAAATTTGTGCAAAAATGGAAGATGAACCTGAATGCCTCCTATAATTACAGCAGCGGGCGGCCTTATTATAATATCCGCTACGAAGGTTCAGCGTACAAGTTCACCGACCGGGGTACCATCCCGGATTATCACAACATCAGTTTTGCGATCAATTACCTGCCCTTTATCGGGAAGAAAGACCCCAAGTCCTATGCGGTATATGTACTGCAGGTAAGTAATATCTTTAATATCCGGCAGACCTATGGCTACCAGTATTCCTACAATGGCCTCCGGAAAGAGGCGATCGTTCCGACTTCCCGGATGTTTGTATATATCGGGGCCTTTATCAGCTTCGGGGTGGACCGGTCCGATGAGGTCATCAATAACAGCCTGTAAAAATTATCATCAAACATTTAACCTAAATTGTATTCGAATGAAAAAAACAATCCTGCTGGCGCTGGTTGCCCTGTGTATGCAACCCGTCTTTTCCCAAAGTGAGAAATTCACCGGGGCGATGAAAAAGAACATTGCCGATATTGACAGTGCGGTCAGTCATAACGAAATGGCCCGGCTGACGGACATTGCCGCCAACTTTGAGCGGATCGGGGATGCGGAGAAAACACAATGGCTGCCTTATTACTATGCCGCTTATTGCCAGGTCACACTGGCCTTTATCAAAAACGCCGTTGCCGAGAATGATGTGGTGGCCGATAAAGTGGACCAGTTGCTGGCCAAAGCGGAAGCCATCGAAAAAAATAACAGCGAAATCAGCCTGCTGAAAGCGATGAATACCGCGCTCCGCATGATGGTGAACCCGATGCAGCGCTGGATGGAATTCGGGGAGAAGATCCGGCAATACAGCCAGGATGCCATGAACCAGGACCCGGCCAACCCGCGTCCTTACTGGTTTAACGGGGTATCGCTCAAAAACACCCCGGAACAGTTTGGCGGTGGTTGTGGTACCGCAAAGCCCCAACTGGATAAAGCGCTGGAATTGTTCAACAGCTTCAAACCCGCCAGTGAACTGCATCCCAACTGGGGAAAGCAGATCTGTGAAAAGGAAGCGGAGGGCTGTAAATAACTGTGGAAATGAATACCGGGGAACGGCCTGTTTCCCGGTTTTTTTAATGTATTATTCACCAATCATGGAAGAAAAATTTTCACCGGAGCAAAGCCTGCAGCTGATCCGGTCGATGATCAGCAAGACGCGGCAAACCATGTCGGATAAAAGCATTTATTTCCTGGTATGGGGCTGGCTGACCTTTATTGGCTGTACCGGGCAATTTATCCTGAAGCATTTCCTGGCGTATGAAAAGCATTACCTGGTATGGCTGATCACCCTGGGCGGGTTTGCCTTTACGCTTTACCAGGGACAAAGGGATGAAAAAAACCGGAAGGTCCTGACCTATGTGGATGAAAGTTTACAACATCTCTGGGCCGGAATGGCGATCAGCTTTTTTTTACTGGTCGTGATCCTGAGCCGGCAGGGCTGGGGTACCAATGTTTTTCCCTATTTCATCATGATGTACGGGCTGGGTACGTTTGTTACGGGCCGGATGGTCCGCTTCCGGCCCTTCGCGGCGGGCGGGGTGATTGCCTGGGTCCTTGCCATTGCAGCCACTTTTGCTTCCTATGATTACCAGATGCTGTTTGCAGCCGCGGCTATCTTATTCAGTTATATTATCCCGGCCTACCTGCTCAGGAAGCGGAACAGGCAGGAACATCAATAATTTTACTCTATGCATCCCGAAAAAAAACTTACGGAAAGAGAAAGCCTGGAACTGATCACCCAAATGATCAATAAAGCGAAAGACGCTTGTCACAGCACCGGGCTGGCAGCGATCATGTGGGGACTGATCATCGCTTTCTGTTCGCTGGTACGCCTGGCGGAAATACAATACGGGTTTAAATTACCTTTTGATATTTACCTGCTGACCCTGGTGGCCATTATTCCCCAGGTTTATTTGTCCCTGAAAGAAAAAAGGGAAAGTAAAGTAAAAGCCTATGGGGATGTATTTATGGATTACCTGTGGCTGGGATTCGGGGTCTGCATTTTCCTGCTGATTTTTATTATGCAGGCTGTCTTTGCAGCCTGGAAACCGGCAGGGGAAGAATATCAATTGCTGGCGGGTCATCCTGCCTCATTTCATTTTTATGAGTTCAGTGCATCTTTCTTCCTGTTACTTTACGGGTTACCCACATTCGTTTCAGGGATCAGTATGAAATTCAGGCCGATGATCTGGGGTGGTTTATGGTGCTGGGTATCCTGCCTGGCAGCGATCTATACGCCCGTTAAGGCTGACCTGCTATTAACCGCCTTATCTTCCATTTTCGCATGGTTCATTCCCGGGATGATCATGGAAAAAGAATATCAGAAGGCAAAAAAGGAACTGGCGGCACAACATGTTTAAAGACCTTGACCCCATATTGCATTCGCAGCTGCGGCTGGCTGTTATGTCACTGCTGATCAGCGTAAAGGAAGCGGAGTTTACTTTTATAAAAGAAAAAACAAATGCCACGGCCGGTAACCTGAGTGTGCAGATACAGAAATTAAAGGAAGCCGGTTATATTGAAGTGGTCAAGCAGTTCAGGGATAATTACCCGCAAACCACCTGCCGGATCACGCGGCAGGGGATCCGGGCTTTTGATGACTATGTACACAATTTGCAGAGTTATTTGGGGAAGCAGGGGTGAGTGAGTACGCAATGAACATTGAAAATTCCCCCTGTATGAATGAAATGCTCAATGCTCAATGTTCAATTTTCAATGTTCATTGTTAAGCGAGAAGGCCCTTTAGAAAAAGGGCCTCGTCTCTTTTGGATACTCTAAGTGTATGAAAAACGTCGGGTCTAATAAGGGACCCTGTTATGATTGCGGACCGGTAGCCATGCCAGCCGGGGTGTTTTCCTGGCCGGGACACGGAGCAGCCTTTCCACCGCTTTCTTCAAACGGCCTGCCTGCTCTTTCAATGATTTGGTTATTTTCTGGCTCATCGATTACTGGTTTATTGATTAACCGGTTGTAACCCGTTCTGAAAAGATAACCTGGTTATCCTTGCTGATCAGCCTGACCCGGTAGCTTATTTTTTTCCGGGGTGCTTTATCAAAAAACAGGTAAGACCCCGCTTCCGGCGTATCCGTACCAAATACCAGGGCCGCCATCGTGTAATGCTTTCCATCCATGCTTTTTTCTATTTCAAAATAATTGATCGACTGGTTCTCTTCCACTTTCCAGCTCAGCTGGATTTTTTGGTGAACAAGCTCCGCTTTCATTTCCATAAAAGAGGGGCGGGAAGCAGCAACCGAAAGGGTGGAGGGACTTGTAAAAGGGTCTGCATGAACGGATGGATCCTGAGCCGGGCCGGGCAACTGCAGGAAAAGGGCAATAACGATTAAAAATTGAATTGACATTTCTCAGGCTTTTTTGAATACTTGTTCAAATGGCCCACAGAAATATTGGATGCTTCGGTTTCCTGATTTCCTGTATTTCCTACAAAAAGCGGCGTACCTGGTAAAAGGGAGAAAGGGGGTTTGGTACGGACGAATATCGTAGTTTTACGTGGACAAATGTGGTTTTCCGAATCGAAAACAAACCTAATCCTTGTGCGTAATAAATGCAAGTATTTTTTTAAAAATATTTTCTTAAACCGGTAAATACTTCATTGACAGGGACGAACCTTTAATATTTTTGCCGGAACAATCAGGAATGAACCAGGTCATCCGGGTACAACAGCTCAGCAAAGATTTTGGCGATATTAAAGCGGTCAGGGATTTGTCGTTTAGTGTCGGTGAGGGACAGGTATATGGTTTCCTGGGACAAAACGGGGCCGGTAAATCCACCACGATCCGGATGTTGCTGACCCTGGTCGAACCCAGCAGCGGGACCATTGAGATCTTCGGGATGAACCTGAAGAAACACCGCAAGGAAATCCTCCGCCAGACCGGCGCGATCATCGAAAAGCCGGATTTGTACAAATACCTGACTGCAAAAGAAAACCTCCGCATTTTTTCCCGGCTCAGTGGCGTGAAAGCTTCCGAAAAAAAAATAATGGATCAACTGGCCCTGGTGGGACTGACCGAAAGAGCGGATAGTAAAGTAAAGACCTATTCCCAGGGAATGAAACAACGGCTGGGGCTGGCCACTGCGCTGGTGCACGATCCCGCCCTGATCCTGCTGGATGAACCCACCAATGGCCTGGATCCCCAGGGGATCGCCGATATGCGTAACCTGATCCTCCACCTTAGCAGGGACCTGGGTAAAACCCTGCTGGTCTCTTCCCACCTGCTGGGTGAAATGGAAATGGTGGCTGACCATATGCTGATCATTCATAAAGGAAAAAAAGTGGTGGAGGGCCGTGTTACTGAACTGCTGAATCCGGAACAATCCATTGTGGAACTGCTAACCCCGGATCTCCCCGCCACCCTTGTTTTTCTGCGGCAATCGGAATGGGCCGCTACTGTGAAAGAGCCGGTGAACGGAACGATCCGGCTGGAATTTAATAAACAGCGGATCCCGGAACTGAACCGGCAACTGGTGGAAAAAGGGATCCCGGTTCTCAGCCTGCGACCATTGAATTCACTGGAAGATTATTTTTTATCGTTAACAAAGGAGTAGATGTTTATTGAGCTGCTGAAAATAGAACTGTACAAAATATTCAAACGACCCCGGACCTTTATCGCATTCGGGGCGATTGCCGTCATCATCCTGCTGGTACAATTTGCCCTGAAAGTGAACGGAAAGGATTTTGTCCAGTTTTATACCGACAGCCAGGCGGATACATTTGATATTCCCTATGAAAAAATCCTGAATGGCTATTTTGTATGTGTGGCCGTGCTGCACATGATCCTGATCCATGTACCGCTGCTGGTGGCGCTGATCGCGGGGGATATGATTTCAGGCGAAGCAAGCCTGGGGACACTCCGCCTGCTTGCGGGCAAACCGGTCACCCGTACCCGGCTGCTGATGGCCAAATTTTCAGCGAGTACGGTATATGTGGCCCTGTTACTGGCCTGGATGGCACTCTTTGCCTTGCTGGGAAGTATGCTGATCTTCGGCACCGAGGACCTGGTGGTGTTCAAGGAAACCGATCTGCATATAATAAAGGCCGGGGATGTGATCTGGCGGTTTTTTGCAGCCTTTGTTTTTGCGGCCCTGGCCCTTACCACCATTGCCGCCATGGCGCTGATGTTCTCTGTTTTTTCTGAAAACTCGCTCGGTCCTATTGTGGCAACCGTATGCGTGGTGATTGTATTTACCATCGTGCAGCAGCTACGTGTCCCGGTATTTGAGGAAACGGTGAATCCCTGGTCTTTTACCACGCATATGCTCGGCTGGAAAGGTTTTTTTTATGTGGAAAAGAACGCAGAGGGGGCTACGATTACCGGATCCATCGAAAATCCCGCCGCCCTGCTGCGAAGCGGGCTGATCCTTACCGGTTATATCGTCCTCTTTCTGGGGATCAGTATCCGGTCCTTTAATAAAAAAGATATATTAAGCTAATACGATTGTATGAAACCTGTTTTCCTATTACTGATCTCAGCCGGCATCCTGCTTTCCGCTGCCCGGGCCCAGGGCGCCAAAGAGCTGTTGCAAAAAGTTAAAGCGAAATACGACAGGGTGGATGATTATACCGCCACCGCTAAAATGAAGACCAATGTGGTTTTTATCAAGGCACCCGTGGCCACGATCAAAGTGTATTATAAAAAGCCCGATAAAATAAAGATCAAAAACGAAAGCGGGGTGTCGTTTATTCCCAAAGGTTCAGCCAATGTGAACATGAACAATGTACTGGGACTGTCCGATTTTGAAGCAGTGGAAGGCGGTATGGAAAAGACCGGGGGGATCAATTGCAAAGTGATCAGGATCTTTCCGCTCAGTGATGAGGAGAGTATAACCCGGGCCACCCTGTATATAGACGAGAGCCGCTTGCTGGTGATCCGGTCCGTGATCAGTACCAAAGAAAACGGCACGTACGAATTAGGGATGAGCTATAAGAAATATGCCGGATGGGGACTGCCCGATAAGGTGGAACTGAGTTTCAATACACGGGATTATAAACTGCCCAAAGGGGTTACCATTGATTATGACAATGGTACCGGGAAAGAAAAAACGGGTCAGGCAACTTCCAAAAAAGGAAAAGTGGAGATCAGTTATTCCTCTTATATCATCAACAAAGGCGTTCCTGATTCCGTTTTCAATGAATAAAATTTTTATTCTTCAATGATCTCATCCTTGGCATTGGCCAGGATGGAGGGGGTCATTTTCCGCAATGGGTTTTTCCGGTTTTCCAGGTAACCGTTTCTCCGGTTGATAATATCGATGCATTCAAAGATGGCCGTAAGGAAGGAGGAGGTATCGGCCTTATCCTTTCCCGCGATATCAAATGCCACTCCATGGTCCGGTGAAGTGCGTACCACCGGGAGCCCGGCTGTGAAATTCACGCCCTCCCCGGTAGCCAGGGTTTTAAACGGGATCAGGCCCTGGTCGTGGTACATGGCTAACACGGCATCAAAACGTTCGAAACTCCGGCGGGCAAAGAATGCATCGGCGCTGTAAGGACCCACCACCAGCATATTGCTGTTCTTAGCGTCTTTGATAGCGGGTTTGATAATGGTTTCTTCTTCATTGCCGATCAGGCCCTCGTCTCCCGCATGCGGGTTTAATCCCAGGACAGCGATCCGGGGCTTATCAATACCAAAATCCTTCTGCAGGCTCTGGTGGATCAGGGAAAGTTTGCTTACAATTTTTTCGCGGGTGATCTGTTTGGCGATTTCCCCCACCGGGACATGTTCCGTCACCAGCGCCACCCGGAAATCACCGGCGCAAAGCATCATCACCACATCGTTTGCCCCAAACATCTGTTTCAGGTAGGGGGTATGCCCCGTGAAATTGAATTCGGGCGACTGGATATTTTTTTTATGAACAGGCGCGGTAACCAGGCCATCAATATGTTTTTGCTTCAGGGCCGCCACGGCAGTCTGCAGCGAAAGAACCGCGTATTTGCCACCGGTATCCGTAAGCTGGCCAGGGGTAACGGCCACGTCTTCTTCCCAGCAGTTGAAGAGATTCACCTGCTTGGGATTGATCCGGTTGTATTCCCTGGTACTGCTGTAATTCAGGTTGATTTCCGGGATCGACTTCCGGTAAAAATTGATGACCTTATTGGAGGCGAAAATAACCGGGGTGCAATGATCCAGTATCCGGTTATCCGAGAATGTCTTAATAATCAGTTCAATCCCTATTCCGTTCAGGTCGCCGCAGGATATACCGATAATGGGTTTAGGAGGAGTCATGTGTGCTGCTTGATCGGATAAAAGTACTGATTTTTGCAGGATTGGACGGATTCAAATTACCGGCTTAAGCCCGGATTTCTTTTTCCAGGGTGCCTGATTCGTACCAAGAATCATACGATCTGGAAAATACGATTCCAGGTGTTACACAAAACCCCCAAACTGCAAATAGGGGTTTTTAAATAAGACCCGTAAATGATTTGCTTATCAAAACAGAGTGTTTATACCGATTGCTATTGACTTTATTTTAGCCGAATTTTATACTGGCTGAAATAATATCCGTATTTAATGAAAAGACTGTTCCTTTCTGATTCTGCCAATGGCAGATTTGTTTTCCTGCCTGTTATTTTCGTTAAGCCGGTATTATTTCTTTTTTCAATTTTTTGATCCTGAGCAGTGGAAGTAAACGGGATACGTGCGAACCATGATCCTGTATTCCTTCAACTCAACCCTATGATGTATTTGTACAAATTATACCAAAATACTGTACTGCCGGCCGCCCTGGTTCTCTTTTTCACACCTTGCCTGCTTGGCCAGACCTCCGGCTACAGTGGTACCGGCGCCAATATTGATGTGACCTACCAGCGTTGTGAATGGCGGATCAATCCGGATTCAGCATCGAAAGGGATCAAAGGAACCGTAACCACGTATTTTGTAACAAAAGTAGCCGGTGTCGGCACCCTCAGTCTTGACCTGAATAAGACTTCATTCAACAATGGCAATCTATCCGTTT
>JBBIGW010000077.1:0-16923 GCA_037447355.1 Bacteroidia bacterium
TGAGGTATTGATTTGAAATTTTTCTGATTGGATACCGACACGAGTAAAACTACGCAAATTTTAGTAGAAACCGCAAAATGGGGAAATTTCTTTTAGGAAGTTTCCAGGGTAAAAAAAAAGCACAAGGATAGTTGACTTCATTCCCCGCCAGCTACCGAATCCCGGCCCTGTTAATTATCACTGACTGGTCTTCGGGTGGCGGAAATAATACAGGGCAAAACCGATCAGGGGACTGTAGAGCAGGCAAAACAGGAAAATGGACAGAAGATCATCCCCTACTGTGGAAGGCAATACATTTTCCGCAACAGCGGGTTCGGGGATAGCGAATTTTTTCATGGCCGCCGGGAGATTCACCATGCAGTGAAGAATACAACATACCAGGATATTGCCGGAGATCATATTTACGGAACCCAGCAGCATTCCCATAAAAAAAGCAAAGATCATCTGGGTAACCATTGTCGCCCAGTCCCCGTGGGAAAAAAAGTTCAAAGCATGCACCAGTGAAAACAGGGTACAGGCATAGAGGATGCTCTTCCCTGGGGTATATCCTGTTTTAACCAGCCAGGATTGCAGGACACCCCTGAAAATAATCTCCTCAGCGGTGGTCTTTATAAAAACAGTCAGCAAAATAAACAGGAAAAAAACAGTTCCAACCTCAGCTTTTTGAAAAGATCCATGGGACAGTACCAAATAGACCAGGAACAATAAGGCAACCGGCAGCAATGCTTTCGGGTTCCGGACGGCAAAAGTATGCAGGTAGTTTTGCTTCTTAAGGCCAAACCGGGCGATCAGCCCCAGGCCAAATAAGCAGATCAATGAGCCATTGATCAGTCTTTTCAGCAGGAGGCCTGTTTCCTCTGTCACCCCGGGAAATAAATGCTGGAAAGGGATCTTGACCAGTACCGCAAAGACGGCGATGATCCCCAATGGAAATAGCCAATGCGCAGGTTTCATTTTGTGCAGTTTTGGAAAGGTTTCCGGCGGGGACTTGTCCCAACCGGAAACCTAAATTAAGATTACCATTCCACTTCCACTTCACAATATTCAACGGCAATACAGCTCCAGCCATAATGGATACAGGCATAGCAGGTAAAAGTCTGGCAGGGACAACCGCATTTAGAAAACTTACACTTGATCTTGATTTTAAAATCATTGACGACTTCATTCAGTTGTACTTCCTGCTTGAAAGACAGGTCAACAATGATTTTATCCGTCACCGGCACGCTGACCCCTACCGGGTTCCCCGCCTGTTTTTCCGTGATTTCGTATTTCTCCACCGAAGTGTAGATCCCGTCACCGGCTACCAGGTCATACTGCCGGCCATCGTCCGACACGGTCACCCCCTTTATTCCGAAACCCTCCGGTAGTTTATAGTCCGCGGAGAAACTGACCAGTTTTATTTCCTTCACATAGGTTTTTGCGTCCAGGTTCCGGGTAAAGGTTCCGTAAATAGCAACGTTTTCCCTGAACCGGGTAAAATCGGGATCTTTTGAATCCTGCGCATAGGAAAAACCGGTTAAAAAAAGAACTCCCCATAAGAAAAGACATTTTTTCATGGCTTTAGTTTTATATTGATGCCTACTCTGGTACCGGTTTTCGGCTTCCCCGGGCAAGGGCCCTCGCGGTACCAAAACTATACCCGGCCCCGGCCTGGAACCATGTGAAAATCACCGGAAAATAAAGGAGCTTTCCTGAATATTTACCGGCCCTCCCGGTTGTAACAGCTATACATATTATACCCTTGAAAATTCAGTTGCTCAAAATTCCGGTTGTTTTGACGAAAATGGAGGGGAAAAAAACGGGAAAAAATGGGAAAAAAACCATTTGTTTTTTTTAGCCATGAATCAATAGAACAAATATTTTTAACTTATGGCCGAATCTATAATTATACAGATTCTTGACTCTTGGTCCAAACGATATTTCTTTGACCCAATCTTACTATTAAGTGAAATATTATCATTATTAATTTGTTTAAAATATTATAGAAAGACACTCCTACATACTGTATTTATCGGATGCATTACAGTCTACCTATCAGGATATATTCTTATCCAAATAGTTTCAATAAACACTTTTATTTCTTCACCATTACATCGAAAAATCATAAGATTGTCAGTTAATAATGTAATAATACTGGCCGAATTCTTCACCTATTACTTTTTCTTCAAAAAAGCTCTTACCTCCCGGTTGATAAAAAAAATTTTACTGCTGCCTGGGGCTTTAATCTTGACCACAATAACAATCATTCAATATTTTACAATTATCAATCAAACAACCTATTACGATGAATTTTCCTTTTTTGTTAATGCCTTTGAATTCTTCATCCTACTTGCGACAAGTCTTCGATATTTTTTTGAATTAACAAAACAGGCTTTGAATTTGTGGCCCACAAAAAGCCCTTCTTTTATTATTTCCAGCGGATTACTAATTTATATCTCAGTCTCATTACCATTTATGTGCATAGGGAATTATTTTTTAACTGTAAATAAAAACATCCATTTACTGCTAAGCTTAATACACTACCTGTCCTTAATAATTCTTTTAATTTCAATATCAAAAGCCTTTAAACTAAAAAAAAATTTAGAAGAATGACCATACTAATTTTATTTATAACGTTTCTCACTTTCTTAATGGCAGTATATATTATTTCTACGACCTACTATCATCGAAAAAAACAAATTTCTTACTTAGAAAACTTAAATATTATTCAAGCCGAATATGATAAAAACCTTTTAAATACTCAGCTTGAAATCCAGGAACAAACTTTTCAACATATTTCTCGTGAGATACATGACAATATTAGCCTCTCCCTTACCCTGGCCAAACTGCAGCTCAACACTTTTGACTGGAATGACCGGGAACGATCGGGGTTAAAATTAGAGTCGTCAATCAGCCTGATCGGCACCTCCATTGCCGGACTCAGCGATATTTCAAAGGGCCTGAACGCGGATATTATCGTGCAAAACGGTTTGCTGAAAGCCATCGAGGATGAAATGGAAAGGATCCGGCAAACCGGTCTTTTCAAGGCCGGCTATACAGTAACAGGCAGCCCGGTCTATATGGACAGCCAGCGGGAACTGATCATTTTCCGGATCATCCAGGAAGCCCTCAACAACGTGATCAAACATGCCGGAGCCAAGGAAGTAAGCCTTCGACTGGATTTCAGCTCGTCACGCCTCAGGATCCGGATCCACGATAATGGCCGGGGTTTTGACCCGGAACAGCTCCGCGGCAACGGGCATGCGGGACTTAAAAATATGGAGACCCGGGCCAAAATACTGAATGGCGGAATGCAGGTCAGCAGCCACCATAATTCCGGAACCTGTTTAACCTTCACTATACCCATTGAATAAAAAAGAATGAAAGAGACACATCCCTTAAAAATTGCCATGGCCGACGATCATGTCCTGCTCCGGAACGCCCTGGCCTCCCTGATCGACAGTTTTGAGGACTGCCAGGTGATCCTCCAGTCCGGCAACGGTAAAGAATTGACAGGCCAGATTGAAAAAGGTGTGGTCCCGGACATCGTGATCCTGGACCTGAACATGCCCGAAATGGACGGCTATGAAACAGCGGCCTGGCTCCAGCAGCATTACCCGCAGGTAGCGGTACTGATGCTGACCATGTATGATTCCGAATTGTCCCTGATCCGCTTATTACAGGCGGGGGTGAAGGGTTTCCTGAAAAAGGATATCCATCCCGCTGAGCTGAAATTCGCGATCCAGTCGGTGGTCCGGAACGGGTATTATTATTCCAACCATACTACCGGGAAACTGGTCAATCTTTTCCGCCAGCATTCCGATGGCAATAACCTGCTTCAGCGTTCCCTGCTTACGGAGCAGGAAATCCGGTTCCTGAAACTGGCCTGCAGCGACTTGACCTATAAGGAAATCGCCCAGCGGATGGGACTGAATCCCCGGTCGGTGGACAGCCTGCGTGACCAGCTCTTTGTAAAACTGGATGTGAAAAGCCGGGTGGGCCTGGCCCTGCTTGCCGTCCGGCACGGGGTGGTTACGATCTAGTCTATCTCTTACCAGGTTGGTTTTAAGCTGCGAGTTTTGAGTTGCGAGTTGCGAGCCCGGCTTCGTAGCCGCAACGGTTAGAGGGTCCGGGATCGTGGACCAAAGGTTATTGGCTGTTTTTTGTCTCTACGCTTCGCGACCTATGAAATCAACATTTTGAACCTGCATAAAATCAGCATGCCATATTCCCAGGCTCCCAAAATGGGTATAAAGAGGGTTCGGTGAGAGTTCAGACCCCGAAAAACGTAGATTTCCGGGATCGGGCGGGTGTTTTTTCAATCATTACCCGAAGAACTACGATTGGTTCCGTAAATACCGAAGGGCTGAAATTCCGGGGTAACCCTCTTGTGCACATGGCTTTGTGGATATACTTTTGATCCAGTTGATTGACAGAAGATGGAGCCCCTATTTTTCGTCCAATGTCCTTAGAGACCGTCCTGAATGAAATTTCCAAATCCTTTGAATGCCATGCGAAGTCCAATGTCAATCAACTCCTTTTTTGGATCTTAGGATCCGGCTCTCCAGGCCCGGCAGGAATTAATCCCCGGCATTCCCGTTTCACCCCCAGTTTTATCCACAGCTGTTGATAACCGGAAAATCCCCCGGTAAATATCCCATATTTACAACCGTAAATTTACTAATTTTACTTAGTGAATATACCATATTTTCCCTCGAAAACATACGAATTAAAATGGCCAAAACCCTTGTCCATAGCGGCTTTTGGCCATTTTTAGGGGTTTTCACCCCGTCTCCGCAGGATTGTATGGCAGCCGGGGTATTACAATATTTGGTGGTCAATTTATTAGAGGAAAGGCTTAAAATGTTACTGTTATGAAAAGGCAAGTTATCTTAGAAGATCTCTCTTGTTTACTTTGGGAAGAGTAATTTCTACTTTTCTAAGTTTTAATTTCGTAAAAGCTTTTCTATATTTGGATTAAATTCCAATACTATAGGAGAGCTTTTATTACATATTCTAAATTTTTCTTTTCTTTTCCCAATTTTATCCATCTTTCTATTTTATAGATCGTTTAAGATTGATAAGAATAGTATTGTACTAATAATATACTTAATACTATTTTTTTTATTCAACTTTTATTTTACAGAGTCTACATCTATTCTTGGGAAAAAGTATTACTACTTTTTTTACACATTCATTGAATATTTTTCATTTGCACTTCTAATTTGGTTTAGTATCCCAAATGAAAAATTCAAATATGTTTTTTATTTCTTTAGCCTCGCTTTTACGATTTTCCTAATCATATTCTATTCTTCAATAATCATAAAAAGATTAGACTCAATTCCAATTGGAGTTGAATCGATATTTCTTATGGTATTTATTATTTCATATTTCTATCACCAGCTAAAAAATGCTTCAAATCAGAGTATTTATGAGATTTTTTCCTTTTGGATTGTATTAGGCATACTATTCTATATAGGATTTACATTCTTCTTTAACATTTTGGCCAATAGTTTAAACCCAGATCTTTTCAATAAATATTACTTCTACTCCTTCTTAGGGGATATTTTTAAAAATATTTTTTTCTCAATTGCAATTTACTTTTTGTCAAAACATAAAAAGGATAAAATCGCATCAATACCTAATTTAGACATGATTTAACTCCACCATTACTAACCTACCATTATGTTCTTATTGCAAACCACCAACAGTTCCGGATATTCCTTCGTGCTCTTACTGGGCACCCTGGGGATGCTGGTGCTTACGGTGGGCCTTATCATATTTATCATCCTCCACCAGAAAAGGGTAAAGCGCTTCAACGAGAAGATCCAGGATATGGAGAAAGCGCAGCAGCGCCTACTTCTCAATGCCTCTATCAAACTCCAGGAAGAAGAACGCCAGCGCCTCGCTGCCGACCTGCACGATGATGCCGGTCCCCTGCTCGCCACGGCCCGCCTCTACCTGAACGAAAACCTGGTGAACCAGGATAAAGCCACCCAGCTTCAGTCGATCTTCCAGGCCCGCCAGATCATTGATGATACCATTCAGCTGGTCCGGAATATCAGTCATAGCCTGATGCCCCCCACCCTCAAGAATTTCGGGCTGGAATCGGCCATCAACGACCTTTTCCAGAAGATCAGCGGCTCCGGGACCATCAATGCGAGCAGCCGTTTCCACGAATACAAAGAACGGCTGAAAGAAGAAAAAGAACTGATCATCTTCCGCGTGGTGCAGGAACTGATCAATAATATCCTCAAGCACAGTAATTCGAGTTTTATCCACCTCACCCAGAATATACACGCCGGTAAGTTCTATCTCCGCATCCACCACGATGGCCGGGGGCTGGTACAGGCCGATTTTGAAAAGCTGAATAAAAGCAATGTCGGCCTGGGCCTGAAGAACATCACCAGCCGCCTCCGGGTGGTGGACGGCAATATCAATTTCGAAAAGGATATCTCGCAAACCTATTACAAGGTCACCATCGAACTCCCCAAAGATGAACCGTACGAATAAACACAGCGGTATGGTTTGTACCCTGATATTTATTATTTTTACAAATCATCTGATACTATGGGAATCATCAAGGTAGCGATAGCAGACGATCATAAGATCTTCCGGAAGGGCGTCATCCTTTCCCTGCGCCCCTATTCCAACATTAAATTTGTCCAGGAAGCGGAGAACGGGGAAGACCTCTTGAACGGGCTGGCAGCCTCCGAACCCGATGTGATCCTCATGGACCTGCGGATGCCCGGTAAAGACGGCATCGAAGCCACCAAGGCGGTGAGCAGGCAATATCCCCAGATCAAAGTACTTATCCTGAGCATGTACGAGGACGAACGCTTTGTTTACCACCTGATGGAAAACGGCGCCAATGGCTATTTATTAAAAAGCGCCGAACCCCAGGAGATCCGCCGGGCCATCATGGAAGTACACGAAAAAGGATATTACCTCAATAATTTTGTGAACCGCATTCTCCTTAAAAAATCCCATTCCCGGCAAAAAGTGGTTCCCTCCCTCAACAGCGAGATTACCCTCAGCGATAAGGAGAAAGATGTCCTGCGTTTTATCTGTATGGAATTCACAGCCGCCGAGATCGCCCAGAAAATGGAGATCAGCCCGCGTACCGTGGAAGCGATCAAAGACCGGCTGATGGAACGTTTTGGCAGCAAGAACACGGCCGGACTGGTTTTCTTCGCCGTAAAGAACAACCTGATCGAATAAGCTTGGTCAGGGACCCGTCATCTTCTTAAAAAACAATCTCCGGTATTTCCCCTTCCACCAGCAGTTTACCGGCTGTTTTTGCCTGTATTTCCTCCACTGTCACTCCAGGAGCCCTTTCCAGTAGTTGAAATCCAGCCGTTGTAATATCCAGCACCGCTAAATCAGATACGACTTTTTTCACACAACCCACCCCGGTCAGCGGCAGGGTGCAGGAAGGTAATAATTTGGATTCCCCCTTTGGATTGGTATGCATCATGGCCACGATGATATTGCGTGCACTGGCCACCAGGTCCATGGCCCCACCCATTCCTTTCACCATCTTACCCGGTATTTTCCAGTTGGCAATATCTCCCCTTTCACTTACTTCCATGGCACCGAGCACGGTCAGGTTGACCTTTCCGGCCCGGATCATGCCAAAACTCATGGCGGAATCAAAAAAAACGGAACCAGGTACCGTGGTGATGGTCTGCTTACCGGCATTGATCAGGTCAGGGTCTTCCTCTCCTTCAACAGGAAAAGGCCCCATTCCGAGTAAACCGTTCTCGCTTTGCAGGACCACATTCATCCCCTTGGGTATATAGTTGGCCACCAGGGTGGGAATACCAATCCCCAGGTTTACATAGTATCCTTCCCGTAATTCCCGGGCGATCCGTTGGGCGATCTGTTCTTTTGTTAGCGACATAAGGTTAAAATTAGAAGATAAAAAAAGCTCCGTTATGGGTCATCAGGCTTTCTTTCTTACTGTCCGTTGTTCGATCCTTTTCTCAAACTGCCCGCCTTTGAATACCCGGTGTACATAGATTCCCGGAGTGTGAATATGATCCGGATCCAGTTCGCCGGCCGGAACCAGTTCCTCCACTTCCGCAATAGTGACCTTCCCCGCCATGGCCATCAGCGGATTGAAATTCCGGGCTGTTTCTTTAAAGACCAGGTTGCCCTCCGTATCAGCTTTCCAGGCTTTTACGATGGCAAAATCCGCTTCAAAGGCCATTTCCAGTAAATACGCTTTCCCGTTAAATAACCGGACCTCTTTTCCCTCGGCCACTTCGGTACCCACACCTGCCGGTGTAAAAACAGCCGGCATGCCGTATCCCGCTGCCAGGCAACGGGTGGCCAGGGTTCCCTGGGGAATCAGTTCCACTTCCAGTTCGCCACTGAGCAGTTGTCTTTCAAATTCCGCATTCTCCCCCACATAGGAAGAGATCATTTTCTTTACCTGTTTTTGTTTCAGCAGCAGCCCGATGCCAAAATCATCCACACCGGCATTGTTGGAAATACAGGTGAGCCGGCGAACGCCCTTCCTTACCAGGGCTGCTATACAATTCTCGGGAATTCCACATAAGCCAAATCCGCCCAGCATCAGGGTGGCTCCGTCCGGTATATCACGGATGGCTTCATCAGCCCCGTTCACAACTTTGTTCATCGGTAAATGATTAGAAGGTAAAAGTAACAACTTGAACGGATACCTGCCAGTATGAATACCCGGAAAGAACAGCAGGCTGACCGGTCTCTTAGTTTGCCGAATCGATCCGTGGAATGATCCTGCTGCTTTTTTTGAGTTTATTCGTATCTGAACGGCGGTTCAGTGTATCCATCAGGTCTTTCAGCAGCAGGGGGTGTGAGCGGTAATAACGGAAACTTTCCCGGAACTGGTCCTGGGAGACTTTGTGCAGTTTCAGCACCTGGCTGTATAGCTCGATCTCCTGCTTTTTCTTATCCAGCGCGGTATCTTTTACCACGAGGTAATTGTTGATGAACAGGTCAGCCCGTATGAGGTCCCAGAGCACATCCTCCATCTGTTGCCGGCTGAGCAGTTTTGCCGGCACCGCTTCTTTTTTCTTACAGGCTGAAAAGAAGACCGCAATAACAAAAACCAGGAAGAGGCCTTTTCTCATTTCAGGTCTTTATACAAATTTGAATTGGTGATATCCAGCCGGACCAGCAGGTCTTTGGCCCTGCTTTTCTGTTCGTTTCCGGCTTTACTGAAAACTTTTACCAGTTCATTGCCCTTCCCCTGGAAGAAAAGCTGCAGGATCATGGAATTCGGATTCTCCGTATTAATCGTATTCAGGAAATTAAGGCTGTTGATAATCCCGCTGCGCCCGGCTTCCTCGTTTTCAAAAAACACATCCATACCTGAACGGTAGTAAGAATAGAACACATCATGCATCAGCGCGAAGCGGCTGTTGTTCATATTTTCAGCCAGCCAGTAACGGTTCCGCAGGCCTTCAAAAGATTTCCAGCCGGTGATATCCCGGCTGTCCGGCGCGTTATTCACGATATTCCAGGCCTTCTGGAAAAACAGGTCGCCGCCCCGGAGTGAATAGGAATCATAATCAAATCCCAGGATGATATTCACGTAATAAGCCAGGATGGCGGTGAGGTTGGCGGCCATCGGGTCATTCCCCTGCACCCGGTTCTCATTGAATTCGATCGGCTGAAATTCCTGGTACTTGAAAACAATATTATCATCCTGGAAATTCAGCAGCGGGGAATCATAGGTGGTATTATAAGCGGGCCGGGCGGCCTGTACCGTCATTTTCCCTTTAAATACATTGCCTCCCAGGTCCTGTTCGATCGTGATCAGGAAACTGCACTGGATCTTTTCCGATGGCTGAAACGCATCATTGGTCCATTTCCGGCTGTTCAGGAAATTGGTCAGCCCGGTTTGCAGGGTCTGGAATATCTTCTTATCCACCTGGGTGCTTACCTTACTGGTAATGACCGAAAGACGGGCCTGGATCTCCTGGCTGTAGCCGGAGCAGGTGAATAAGAGAACAGGCAGGAACAGCAATAATTTTTTACGCATAATGCAGGCGGATTAGAGTATCAACAATATCAGCGGCCACTTCATTCTTTGATTTGGTTTCAAAAGGGAATTCCCGGCCATCCCTGGCAAAAATGGTTATTTTATTCGTTTCTTTCCCAAAGCCGGCTCCCGGATCATTCAATGAATTCAGAACGATCAGGTCCGCATTCTTTTTCTCCAGTTTTTCCAGTGCATTCATCTTTTCCTGATCCGTTTCGAGGGCAAAGCCCAGCAGTACCTGGCCTTCTCTTTTGGTTTCTCCCAGGCTTTTCAGGATATCTGTTGTCTTCTTTAAATCTATACTGAGCGTGTCTCCCGTCTTCTTAATCTTCCGGTCAGCCGTTACCACCGGTGTATAATCGGCCACCGCGGCAGCCATCACCGCGATATCTGCGGCAGGGAACCGTTCCCGGCAGGCCTCGTACATCTGTTCAGCTGTCTGAACCCGGACGATATCGATACCCGGCAAAGAAAGATCCGTTGCGGAGGGTCCCAGCACCAGGGTAACCGAAGCACCCCGCTCCTGTAATTCCTTTGCAACAGCTATCCCCATTTTCCCGGAAGAATGATTGCCGATAAAACGAACCGGGTCAATGGGTTCGTATGTGGGTCCGGCGGTAACAATTGCCTTTTTTCCCTGCAGGGGGCCTTCCTTAAAAATATATTGCCGGAGGTACCCGATAATTTGTTCCGGTTCAGCCATTCTTCCTTCTCCTGTTAACCCACTGGCAAGATCACCGGTACCTACCGGTATGATTTTATTGCCAAACGTCTTCAGCCGGTCCAGGTTCGCCCGGGTGGACGGATGGTGCCACATGTCTTCATCCATGGCCGGGGCCAGTACGACGGGGCAGGTGGCAGAGAGGTAAACGGCCAGCAGGAGGTTATCACAGGCGCCCTGGGCCATTTTAGCCATTGTATTGCAACTAAGAGGAGCCACCAGGAACAGATCGGCCCAGCGGCCCAGCATCACATGGTTGGACCAGCCCTGCTCATCAAATAAGCCGCTCAGTACCGGGTTGCGGCTGAGGGTGGCTAATGAGAGGGGAGAAACAAAATCTCTGGCGGCGGGTGTCAGGATCAGTTTTACTTCAGCCCCCTGCTTCACCAGTTCCCTGACCAGCAAAACGGTCTTGTATGCGGCAATACTGCCCGTAATCCCGACGATTATTTTTTTCCCTTGCATGCTTTTCAAAATTACCATTTACTTGCAAAAGGACATAACCTGTACAGTAAATAGCTGTTAAAAAAAGGGCTGTATCAGATAGTCGATACAGCCCTCTTAATGAATTGAGTCCGGGATCAGCTGAACAGTTCATCATCTCCCTTGCGGAAATACACTTTATCCTCCATAAATTCCTGGGTAGCCAGCAGGGCCGGGTTCGGCATCCTTTCATAGGCCCGGGAAATTTCAATCTGCTCCTTGTTCTCATGGATTTCTTCCAGGCTGTCTGTATGACTGGCAAATTCCTCCAGTTTATTGTGCAGTTCTTCTTTCAGGGAAATATTGATCTGGTTGGCCCGTTTGCCGACAATGGAAATCGATTCGTATAAATTGCCTGTTTTAGCCTTGATATCATCAAGGTTGCGGGTTTCCACATTGTTGGTGATCCCGGCACTAAGCTGGCGTCTTAATTTGCTCATTGTTCAGATTTTTAATAGTTGACTGTGATAAATTTAAAAAAGATTCTGCTTCTTTTTTCAGTTTGCTGTCCGGGAAACGGTCGGTGAATTCATAACATTCATTGATCACCTGCTCAAACCGCTCCACTTTTTTCTCCTCCACGCTCATTTCCGCAAAGCGGTAATAGGATTTAATGATCATCAGCTTGTATTCATCCGCCTTCATGGACTCCGGGTAGTTGTTCAGCAGTACGGAAAATGCCACCCCGGCCGCCCTGAACTGACCCAGGTCGTAATACAACTGGGCACTCCGCTGGTCCTTCAGTTCCATTTTAGCCCGGCAGATATCAATGATCTCATTCGCTTCTTTAATACGGGCCGACCCCGGGTGCGTGTTGATAAAGGTCTGCAGCATCCCCATGGCCTTTACGGTATTGGTCTGATCCAGTTCTGCTTTGGGCGACTGCTTATAAAAAGAATAGGCCCTCATGAAATCCATCTCCTCTGCCTTCGGGCTGTTGGGGAAGATCTCCAGGAAACTCTTGAATAAGTTTTCGGCGTTCATATAATCCGCCAGGTTATAGGCACAATAGGCATACTTATAATAAATGTCCTGGAACTCAGGAGTCGTCTTATAATAAGGCATAATGTCCTCGTAAACCTGCTGGGCCTTCGTGTACTGTTTCTTTACAAAGAACTGCTCCGCCATCCGTAGCTTATAGGCCGGATCCGGGTTTTTGAGCAGCTTGGTCATACTCTTTCCGCAACTGCTCAGCAAAATGCCGGCCGCTACTATTCCGGTCAAAAGAAAAAGGAATACGTTTTTTAAACGGCTGACACGGTTTATGGTGTACTTCATAAAGGAGTGCAAAGTTAACTGATAGCGGCAAAACTTACATAAAAAAGATGAGCTGCCAAAAACGGACCGTTAAGGTTAATATAAAGCTGTAACTGAACCTTTTAGCAGGATGTACAAAAAAACCCTCCCGGAATAATCCGGGAGGGTATATATAAGCAAAAAGTAAAATCGGTTAGTTCTTGCGAAGGTTGGGGTGAGGAGGCTCAACCCTGTTCGGTCCGTCTTCACCTTCAGCAGCAGCACGCAGGTCAACGGTATTGCAATCACCGCCTTCCTGGCCATAGTTGAAGATAAAGCGATCCTGGCTGATGCCTTCTTTGTCCACGAAATAGTTGATCACGGAATTTACATGATCCCAGCTCAGCTGCTGTTCTTTCTTATTGGAAGAGCAATAGCCAACCACCACGACTTTACAGCTCGGGTTGTTGCGCAATTTAGCCGCTACAGTAGCCAGTACAGCTTTTGCATCATCGCTCAGTTTGTTGGAACCGGTTTTGAAGGAAACGCTCGGTAAAACACCCATTAAAGTAGCGCAATCAGTGGGTTCTTTTTTGAATAAGCCGGGGCATTTTTCGGGATCCGGGCAGGGAACAGGGCACTTACCAACACCATCCGCGTCAACCGGCTGGCAATAGGTCGGAGTGATCAGTTCTTTATCCTTACAATCAGGAACGCCGTCACCATCAGTATCCAGGCTTACCCCGTGAGAGTCAACCGGGCAACCGGCAGGGGTTTGTTCGCGGTCAAACTGATCCGTTATACCATCACCATCGGTATCAGGTAATACGGGTTTGGGCAGGCGCATCAGGCGGGGGTTGCGGATTTCGCTGTAGGCATAATCCAGGGGATTCAGCCACCACAGGGGTTCAACAGATTTCGCACCCAGGTTGATATTCAGACCCAGTGATAAATAGTTATAAGAATCGAAGTCACGGGTCAGAACGGCATCACCTACCGCACTTTCCTGCCAGCGCTGACCATCCAGCAGGTCATCCTTTACGAATGTCCAGCGGTCTTCCAGGGCCAGGTTCAGCCGGCTGCTGAGTTTGAATGCGATACCGGCACCCACGGTACCAGAGGGTTTAAATGTATTGCCGAACAGTTTCGGACGACGGTCACCCTGGTTTTCAGCATCGGTTTCAAAACTGCCATCCAGGATTTTCTTCATGTTCTTGATGAAATCCCTGCGGTTTTTATAGGCCGCCTGGTCGATCGAATTGAAATCATATTTCGTGTTGTTACGATCCCCGTTCAGTGCATTCACTTTTGTATCGTAAACTGAACCACCGATACCGGCAAATCCATATACATTGAAACCGGTTTTGGATTTGTGGAAACGTACGTTGTTCAGGGTGATCACCCCTTCCAGGCTCAGGTCCTGGACCTTTGTCTTGTAGTTGTAGAACACTTTCTCATAAGCCCTGTTACGGTCAGCCAGGTTACCTGTCCAGTGGTACACACTGGAATACTGGGTTACAGTTCCGTTGGGACCTGCAGTCTGGTTAAACGGAGCAGAATACATTTGCGCGGCAGAACCGAGGTTAGCTCCCCAGGCGGGGTTCTTACCAAAGTTTTCAGCCTGCCGGAAACTGTACCCTTTACCAATACCATACAGGTACTCTAATCGCAGGGAGAAAATATATCCAAATGCTTTCCGTACGTGAGCTCCGAAGCCCGGAGAAACAAACTGGGCAGGAATATCACCACTTACCTGGAATAATCCACCTTTAATACCAATTTCCCACTGGTTGCGGGGTTTGGAAGGAAAATTATAAGTCCCGTTCAGAAATTCGGTATGCTGCGGCATCCTTTTCGCGGGAATAAGGGAAGAATCTTTAACGTCATAACTGGCACCCACCCTTTGTGAGTAACCGTAAGACGCCAGCAGACAGAAACTGACTGCCAGTAATAAGTACTTTTTGCTTGCCATAACTAAGGATTAAGATTTGTGAACAATGTCCTAAATAATACGCAAAAATATTAAATGGGGATTAAATAACAAATTTTTAAATCATTTATTTGCCCTTTTGCCCTTTATTTTTCAATTACTTAGTCAATTTTCGGGCTTATTTTGTTGCATCAGCAAACAATTATTTTTTTGCCCGTAAATTGCTGCTTTTTTGGTAATGCAACTACCCACTGAACTCATCCAGGAGGAACTAAAGATATTTGAACACCGGTTCAAAGAAGCTGTTCGCAGTAATGCCCCGCTACTTGACCGCATCATGCGGTACGTGGTAAAAAGAAAAGGCAAACAACTGCGGCCGATGTTTGTACTCCTTTCCGCCAAACTTTGCGGACCGGTAAACGAAGATGCCTACCGGGCCGCTTCCCTCGTTGAAATCCTTCATACTGCGACACTTGTGCATGATGATGTGGTGGATGATTCCATGGAAAGAAGGGGATTTTTCTCTACTTACGCACTCTGGAAAGCAAAGGCCAACGTGCTGATCGGCGATTACCTTTTAGCGAAAGGACTGCTTTTATCCCTTGACAATAAAGACTACCGTATCCTGCATATTTTGTCAGATGCGGTCCGCAAAATGAGTGAAGGGGAATTGCTGCAACTGGAAAAAGCCCGGAGCCTGAACCTGAAAGAAGAGATCTACTACGAGATTATACGTAATAAAACGGCCTCCTTACTGGCTTCAGCCTGCGCTGCGGGCGCCTGGTCTTCGAGCCAGGACGAAGGTATAACCGAAAAAATGCGCCAATTCGGGGAAAAAACCGGTATGGCTTTCCAGATAAAAGACGACCTTTTCGATTATGCCAGTGAAAATGTAGGCAAACCCACCGGCAATGATATCAAGGAAAAAAAACTGACCCTGCCCCTGATCTTTACCCTGAATAACACAGATAAAGAGACCCGCAGGAAAATTATTTATATCGTAAAAAACAATAACCAGGATAAAGCAAAAGTGAAGTGGGTAATCGATAAAGTTACCGAGACCGGCGGGATCCGCTATGCTACGGAGAAAATGATCGCCTATAAAAAAGAAGCGATCGATATCCTGCACAGTTTCCCGGAAAATGCCGCCCGCAAAGGCCTGGAAGATATGGTGCTCTTTGTGACCGACCGGAAATATTGACCCGGTGGCCTGTAAACAGACTGATAACTCCCCATGCAAAAAAGATGGAACATACTCGAAGCAGATGCGGATAAGGTTTCCTCTTTACAGCAGACCCTTAAAGTCCACCCCGTACTCTGCCGGATCCTTGTACAACGGGGAATTGAGACCTATGAACAGGCCAGGGACTATTTCCGGCCCCGGCTGGAAAGCCTGCACAGTCCCTGGCTGATGAAGGATATGGACAAGGCGGTGAACCGGATCCTCCGTGCGGCCAGCCAGCAGGAAAAAATACTGGTATTCGGTGATTATGATGTGGACGGGACTACGGCTGTTGCCAGTATGTACCGCTTCCTTAAAAAATTTCACACCCAACTTGATTTTTATATCCCCCACCGCTATCGTGAAGGATATGGGGTCAGCAAGGCCGGTATTGATTATGCAAACGAGAACGGATTTACGCTGATTATCTCGCTCGATTGCGGTATTAAATCGGCTGATCTTATCCGTTATGCGTCCGGGCTGGGTATTGATTTTATTGTCTGCGATCACCACCTGCCGGATGAGACCGTTCCCGAAGCGGTGGCGATCCTGAATCCCAAACAAAAAGACTGTCCCTACCCGTTCAAGGAATTGTGCGGATGCGGGGTCGGTTTTAAACTGATGTGTGCCCTGGCTGAGCGACTGGACCTGCCCGCCGGTGCCGCTCATGAATACCTGGACCTGCTGGCTACTGCAATAGCGGCAGACATTGTCCCCATGAACGGGGAGAACCGGGTCCTGGCTTTTCACGGGCTTATCAAAGCCAATCAAAATCCGAACTACGGAATTAAGGCACTGGCCTCCCTCAGCGGGCTCGTCAAAGAACTGCATATCACCAACCTCGTTTTTATGATCGCCCCGCGGGTGAATGCCGCCGGCCGGATGGATGATGCACGGAAAGCCGTTCAGATGTTCATTGCAGAGACCGGATCGGAAGCATTGCACTACGCGGAACAACTGCACAGTGATAATACAGACCGTAAGGAGGCCGATAAGTCTATCACCGAAGAGGCCCTGGCCAGCATCCGTTCCAACGATGACTGGATACACCGGAAATCCACCCTGGTATTTCAGCCGCACTGGCACAAAGGCGTGGTGGGTATCGTGGCATCCCGCCTGATCGAACATTATTACCGGCCCACGATCGTCCTGACCCGGTCCGGAGACTACGCCGCGGGTAGTGCCCGTAGTGTACCCGGTTTCAACCTCTACGAAGCCATCCATGCATGCAGGGAACACCTGCTGGGTTATGGCGGACATTTTGCAGCAGCGGGTATGACACTTGAACTGGAACAGGTTGATGCATTCCGGGAGAAATTTGA
>JBBIGW010000078.1:0-16413 GCA_037447355.1 Bacteroidia bacterium
TGTAAACATTCCATTTACAAGGCTTCACTTTTTTGCTCCCCCTGTTGGACTTGAACCAACGACCCTCTGATTAACAGTCAGATGCTCTAACCAACTGAGCTAAAGGGGAATATCCAGTCAAGAGTCAGTAGTCGGTAGTCGGTAGTCCGTGCCACTGATGTACCTAATTGGGGTTGCAAAAATAGGGGATTTTGGGTTTTTAACAAGTTGTACACTCTCATTTTAGCTAAAAATATTCCAGGAACCGCCTTCCTCCATCCCCACATAGACCCCCTCCTCACTTTGCTCCACCGGCCAGTGCTTCAGGTAATAGCCCTCCCCGCTTGTATTCCGGCCGTTTTCCAGCGAATATTTATAGCGGTGCAGGGGACAAACCACATTTCCCAATGCATCAATATAGCCGTCGGCAAGGATGCCCCCGGCATGAGGACATTTATACGCAAAGGCAAAGATCTGGTCCCTGAACCGGCCCAGGCATATCTTTTTGCCCCCGATCTCAACAACCGCGACCTGGTTTTCCTGCCAGTCCAGCTCATTGATATGATCGGCCACTTTGTAGAATTTGTACTTCTTATCTGTCATAACAACCGTATTGATCCTGCGTGCCGTAAATGAGAATTGAACATTGAGAATTGAACATTGAACATTTCGTTACTAAAGAAGCTAAATGCTCAATGTTCAATGTTCAATTCTCAATGCTCATTAGTTGAAACATACCGATAAAAGAAATCCTCTCTCTTAGCCGGCCCAGGCAGATCTTTTTGCCCTTCAGCTCCACCACCGCAATATTGTTACCGGCCCATTCGAGTTCGTTGGGATGGTCGGCCACTTTATAGAATTTGTATTTCTTATTGGTCATAACTGCAGCATTGATCTTCCAGACCAGTTAACTGTTTCTTTCCCGCCTTTGAATAGCGGCCCCTTAAATATGCCTGCACCCAATTCGCCGGAGGGAGGCAGGCAGGTCCTCCAAAGGGGCCATCGGATTCTGAAAGCCAAGGAACCTGGCTATTAGAAAATTTTTACTCCCCTGATTGAAATTTTCTCCACCTGCTTTAAGAAATTTTCTTTACAGAATGATTATTCAGCCTTAGTTCCCCCTTCGGGGGACAGGGGGCCATAAAAAAAATCCGTCTTATACGGATACCGGATCCGGTACAGCTCCCGCACTTTATCGAGTATGGTCCTGCGCAGGCCGTCGAGGTTACGCCTTTCTACCGCGGCCACAAATACGGCATTGCCGCCTGTTTCGCCCTGCCAGCGGTCATACAGATCCTGTAGTATTTCCTTTTTTGTGCCTTCTTCCAGCCATTCGTCAAAGGTCTGCTTTTCATAAAGATCCATTTTATTGAAGATCGTCAGCGTGGGCTTTTCAAAGGCATTCAGCTCCTGCAGGGTCTTATTAACCACTCCTATCTGCTCCTCGTAATTGGGATGCGAAATATCCACCACGTGGAGCAGGATATCGGCCTCCCGCACTTCATCCAGCGTACTCTTGAAACTTTCCACCAAATGGTGCGGCAGCTTGCGGATGAATCCTACCGTATCGCTTAAAAGAAAGGGCGTGTTCTCATATACCACTTTACTGGTGGTGGTGTCGAGGGTGGCAAACAGCTTGTTCTCGGCAAATACATCCCGCTTGCTGAGCAGGTTCATCAGCGTGCTCTTGCCCACATTGGTATAACCCACCAGGGCCACCCGGATAAACTCGCCCCGGTCCTTGCGCTGGGTAAATGCCTGCTTATCGATCTCGGCCAGCCGTTTCCGCAGGAGCGATATTTTATCCCGGACGATCCGCCGGTCCGTTTCAATCTCCGATTCCCCGGGACCCCGGGTACCAATACCACCCCCGAGCCGCTCCAGGTGTTTCCACATCCCTCTTAACCGGGGCAAAATATACTGGTACTGCGCCAGCTCCACCTGGGCCCTGGCCTGGGCGGTCTTGGCCCGGCGGGCAAATATGTCGAGAATGAGGTCGCTGCGGTCAATGGTCTTTACTTCCAGCGCTTTTTCAATATTATTGATCTGGGCGCCGCTGAGCTCATCGTCGAAGATCACCACCCGGATATCTTTGCCCTGGATATAATTTTTGATCTCTTCCAGTTTTCCCTTGCCCACAAAATGACGGCTGTCGGGATGGGCCAGCTTCTGGGTAAACCGTTTTACCGTTACAGCCCCGGCTGTCTCCGCTAAAAAAGCCAGCTCATCGAGGTATTCCAGTACCTGCGTCTCCGCCTGGTCCTTTTGCACCAGGCCCACCAGCACGGCTTTCTCTTCCTGCTGTATCTTATTCCTTTTGTCAATCATAATAATAAAAACACCCCCGCGGGGCGAGGGATGGACAAAGGTAAAACTAAAGAAGGAAAGCAGCCCGGACAATGAAACGGATCAGTCCCTGTTTTTACCGGGCCGGCTGACAGGAAAACCTCCGCCCGGTTGTATTTTTTCCAATCAAATGGCCGGATAAACACTTTATTTGCCGGGGTTTTCCTGTTTTCCCCGTTATCCCCATTCCCGAACTTTACCGGTAATAAATTGTAATCTGAGCATGGGCCTCTCTATCCATTACTCCGGCACGATCCGCGACAAATCCCTGCTTCCCCAACTGGCAGCGGAAATGAAGGATATCTGCGAAGGCCTTGACTGGGACTATCATTATTTTGAAGCGGACCACAAGGATGACCTGGAAGGCCTCTGTTTTGCTCCCCCCGGATGCGAGCCCCTGTTCCTGACCTTTAACGCCGAAGGCCGGCTGCTCTCCCCGGTCAGCCAGATCACCCGGGACCTGCTGGTGGAACATGGGCTGGACCCGGAGCTGATCTTCACCATCAGCAGCAAGACCCAGTTTGCCGGGATGGATGCCCATGTGGCCCTGATCCGGCTTTTCCGCTATTTAAAAGAAAAATACTTCAGCGATTTTGAAATGAATGACGAGGGGGGCTACTGGGAATCCGATGAACGGGAATTGCTGCAACAGCAGTTCACCCATTACGAAACTGCCATGGCTTCCCTGTCAGAAATACTGCAGGAGCTGAAAAGCGTTCAGCAGGATTCACCGGAATCCGTAGCCTGCCGGATTGAGCAATTACTGAAAAAAAGAAAAAATACAGGCCGGGGTCAGTAAACCGGGTGATTGCCTGGATGCCGGGCCGGCTGTTTTCGTTCCTTCCACCAGGCTGCCAATGCCAGTAAAATAAACCCACTGATAACCAGCCAGCCCCAGATCGGGAATACCGATTTATCATCCGATGCGTAACTATGCAGTCCTTTTGACAGGTAATAATTGACCCCGATAAATGTCATCAGCACGGAACCAAAGGAAAAGACGGATGCGGCATTGAACAACAGGAGGCTCCGGAGCCGGGGCACCAGTCTTAAGTGAAGTACGACTGAATAGACGATTACAATAACCAGGGCCCAGGTTTCCTTCGCATCCCAGCCCCAGTACCGGCCCCATGATTCACTGGCCCAGACGCCGCCCAGGAAAGTACCCAGGGTGGCGAGGAATAAACCGATCTGCAGGTTTTTCTCATTGATAAAACTGAGTTCGGTGATCAGCAGGTTCATCCGTTCACTGTTTTTCCCGTTCTTAAGAAGATACAGAAACAGGTTGATGGTTCCCAGTATAAAACCCAGCCCGAGAAACCCGTAACTGATGGTGATAACGGCCACATGAATGATCAGCCAGTAGGATTGCAGAACCGGCTGCAGGTTCGTCAGCTGGGGATCATAGTTGCTGTGCCCGGCCGTCATCAGCACCATTCCGGCAAGGAAGGCCGTGGCTGCCTGCACCAGCAGGGAACTGCGGACAAAAAACAAACCGGCAAATATGGCGCTCCAGGCTACCAGCAACAGGGCTTCATACCCATTGCTCCAGGGCGCATGCCCGGATAAATACCAGCGGAAAATCATTCCATAGCTATGGTAAATGAATGCAGCCAGCAGGATCAGCTGTAGCAGGTGACCGGTCCACTTTATGGCTTTGGAACCGGTTATTTTCCGGGCCGGCAGCATGGCGAACAACAGGAATAAAAGACTGATGACGAAATAATAGTTCCTGAGTTTATTGAATATATGCTGTTTGTTGTACCGTATTTCCATCTCCACCCGCTTCACCGATGGAAATGATTTTGCCAATACATTGTTGCGCTGTATATCCTGGATTATGCCCAGCACCCGGTCCGCTTTCTCAAAACTGCCTGAGTGGGCGCCGGCCATGAGCGACTGGAGATAAACCGTCATCAGGTTATTATAAGTGAACTGCTCCATCTGAAGCTCCTTCGCCACAATACCAAAACCACCCCCCAGCGGCGTTGCGGACAGGGAATCTGTCCAATCCACCCAACGGGGAGAAGACGGAGACGCCGGAAAAATCTTTATCATGCTTCCCTGCAGCAGGGAGAAAAACAGGTTCACCCGTTCATCCACTTTCAGCAATTCCTTATCAAACCTATTCTGGTCACCGGGTTTTTTATGAAAAGACTCTTCCACCTGCTGGCCTATTTTGTACTGGCCTTTTGCATCGAGAAAATCATTAAATGCCGCATAGCGGCCGGAAATACCCAGCAGGTCCGCTACGGATTCCTCCCGGATATAGATTATTTTCTGCGCCTTCCAGAAAGCAGGATCAGCCAGCAGATCGATCATCAGTTGCATGGCATCGAGGGTTTCCTTACCCGGCTGTTCAAAGCGGTCTTTCCGGGCAATTTTATGCAGGGCATCGTATGCCAGTGTATGCAGGGGCTCAATGCGGCCATCGAATGTCTGGACCAGCGTACGGCCGAATTTCTCCGATTCCGGAACCGGTATAATATGATTTTCTTTATGCTGGGCGCCGGCGCCGCTTGTCACCAGGAGCAGCAATACAGCCAGCAACGCTTTCCGGCGCTGGCGTACCTTACGGATGGCGTCTGATAGAAAATGGTAACGGGAATGTTTACTGAACAACACCAGTACAAAACCGATAAAGAGGATCAGGTAGGAAATATAAGATATCCAGGTGCCCCAGAAATCGTGGTTCACAGAAAGAATGGTTCCCCTTTCATCCGTATCATAGGAGGACTGGAAGAACCGGTAACCCTGGTAGTCGAGTACATGGTTCATAAATATCCGGTAATCGGATCGTTTATTATTTTTATCATCCACCACCGTCACTTCGCTGGCGAAAGAGGAAGGACTCATGGATCCTGCATAGCGATCCAGCTCGAATTTCCGCAACTGAACTTTAAATGGCAGGCGCATTTCCCGGGGCCCGTATTTCACAAAAACCTTCAGCTCCCCGAAGTCTATTTCCTTTGCGGGGTTTTCGGGAACGGATGCCCCCAGCAGGTGCGCTTTCTCTTTATGCCCGCCGTACTCAACATCCACCGTAAGCACCTGCATGCCGCCATCCGCCTCTTTTGAGTTTACAAAGTCAATTTCCGCATTCCGATAAAAACGGATAAGGGCAAACATGACCTCTGCATACTGGTACAGGAAAGTCAATTTCCGCATTCCGATAAAAACGGATAAGGGCAAACATGACCTCTGCATACTGGTACAGGTGATTGTCATAAAAGGGAATCACCTGCCCGCGCAGGACGGAATCCCCGGGCTGTACTTCATTCCCCATCGGTTTCGCGGAGAAACCGGTCTTACCGGTTGCGATGAGCTGCCCGTTCATTTCTTTAATATTCACCTCATTCGCATGCAGGCTGTCGGCAAAGCCGATATAAATGCTGCCGGACTGTATCCGTTCTCCCTTCTTCAGGTAAACAGCCTGTGATCCGCCCGGGGAGGATACTTCGATACCAATCATGTCCGTTCCTCCCGGAATATTCTCGTTGATGACTTCCTCCGCATGCTGCAGGTAATTCCGGAATTTAATTCGCACCGGTTCTTCTTTCCCTGTTTTAATCTTATAGCTGAAACTGTTATCACCCCAGGAGCTGAGCAGGAGTTTATGCTCCTGTTTATATTCACCGGCGGGCGCTTTGACCAGGACCTGTAAATACGGATCCTCCGACGTGATCACATCCGTGGTTTCCCCTTCACGGATATGCATGGACCCTTCGAACCCGAAATAACGGGTGATGGCCGCCCCGGCAATCAGCACCACAAAACCAATATGAAACAGGAAGCCACCCAGCTTACCCGGCGTGAAAAAATGATAGCGGCGCAGGTTTCCCAGGAAATTCAGGGCCATTAAACCCAGGATCAGTTCAAACCACCAGGCATTATAGATGTAAACCTGCGCAGTGACCGTATCGTGCCGGTCTTCCACAAAAGTGGCAACAGCAATACTGATGGTAAACAGGAGCAGCAAAACCAGGCTGGTCCGGGGTGAAAAAAGTACCGTTGATATCTTTCGCATATTTAATATTAAGATATTGTATAATGTTTTTGTTTCTATCTTTAAGCAGTATGATTAACAAACTTCCTTTTTGTTCTATAATAAAAAGATGATATATATTAAAGATGCGCTTGACTTTTATCATAGCAGCATCCCGGCTTTATTTCTTTCTTTGTTTCGTAAAACAGTGTATTTAACCTATCAACTGAAATAAAAATGCGTATGCTTTCACTTCTCCTGACAGTATTCCTCTTCCAGTCCTGTATTTCAGGCAATGACTCCGGTACAACCGCTGAAGCGAAAAAGGATCCGGAAAATTCATTTTCAGCAAGCAGTGTACCAGAACAACACCAGGTCATCGCGAAAGAAATAATACAGGTATCCAATTATACCTACATCAAAGTGGCTGAAGCCGGTAAAGAATACTGGCTTGCGGCTCCGTCCATTGAAGCCCAAACGGGCGACACCCTCTATTACGGAAGCGGTATGCTCATGACCAATTTTGAAAGCAAGGAACTGAAAAGAACTTTTGCCACTATCCTGTTTGTGGACCGCATCTCCAAAACCCCTTTATCCGCCGATACCCGGCCGGTCACGGTCAGTGATCCCCATGCCGGCAAAACAACGGCTGCCGTACCTCCCACCGGTTCCCCCAGGGATACGGTAAAACAATCCGTAAAAATTGAGCCGGCTGAAAACGGACTGACCATCGCAACGATCCTGAAAGACCCTAAAAAATACGAAGGGAAAACGGTCCGGGTCAAGGGCCGTATCACCAAATATACCACGGGTGTTATGGGTAAGAACTGGGTGCATGTCCAGGATGGCAGTTCGTTTAACAACAAATTCGAGCTCGTGTTTACCACCGCAGCCACCTTAAAAGACGGCGATACCATCACTTTCGAAGGCCCGGTAACCCTGAACAAAGACCTGGGCTTTGGCTACTTTTTCGAAATATTAATTGAGGATGCGAAAATCATCCGCTGACGGTTGTCCTGCCTCTATTGACCGGTCCGCGAATAGGATTTTACCGCATGACAGGCCGTGACACAGGACCCGCCCTGTTCAGTCCTGGTGAATTTCAGCGGCATCATCCAGTTGCCAAATTTCACCTCATCCAGCAGCATGAACTGGTTGGGACCCGCATGTATCCCATGGCAGTTGGTACAGTTCCGGCCTTTGAACTTATAGGTATGCTTAAAGTGCAGGTTCTGCTCGCCGTTACGGAATGAAGTTAGCGTGGTCGTCTTTTTTTCCAGTAATGCAGGGTCATGGCATTTAAAACACAGGGCCACATTCTGTTTATCTTTGGCATTGACATAGGTGCCCTGCGGAAAAGCAGCTTTCAGCAGTTTACTGTCTGTAGCTGCATGGGGGTCATGACAACCGGAACAGCCATTCTTCTCAATAGCGCCATGGATGAAACGACTGGTCTCCAGTTCCTTCTTAATATTCCTGAAACGCAGGGAATCCTTGCGGATCTCTTTATCATGGCACTGCAGGCAAAGCTCCTTTTCCTCCAGCTGGAGCAGGCGTGGCTGCGAAGCCATATGCGGGGAATGCAGCTGGAGCAGGCGTGGCTGCGAAGCCATATGCGGGGAATGACAGGTCAGGCAGGAATTCCCTTCCCGGATGGCGCTGTGTACATGCCCGCTCTCATCCGCTTTTTTCTCCAGCTCACTGTGGCAAAAGAAACAAACTTCGGGGGATGCCGCGAAAGTGAGTTTCTGGTTTTTCGAGCTGTGTACTTCATGACAGTCGAGGCAGAACCCCCTTTTCACCGGGGGATGGACCGATTTACCTTCGGACATATCATCATGGCACTGGTAGCAGAGTGCCGGCAGGTTCTCCGTTAACTTAAATCCCTCCGCCTTATCGGAAGGATGTGGTTTACCATTGGATTCGTGACAGGTGAGACAGGACCGGCCGGATGGTTTATGCACAAAAGGATTTTCATTCACCTTCTTATGACATTCAAGACATTTTGCCGTCTCCTTTTTTTTATCCTGCGCCATTGACGGCAGCACCGTAAAGAGTAACCCCAGCAATAATATACCCGTACTAATTTTTTTCATATCAGAACCTCCTCAGGCATTGAACGGTTACCGCATTGAATTTTATTCGCTCCGCAGAAAGTATCCTGTCATAATAATTATAAATCACCCCAAACCGGAGTTTGTGCAGGTTGGCCGACAATTCCGTACGGCTGTTCAGCATATTCAGGTTCAATCCCTGGCCGGTTTGTTCCCGGCAGGCTATTGAAGTGGAGAGACTGATTTTCTTTGTGAACCTGAACATGATGGCCGCAGTAATGTCCGTAAACCGGACATCGGGGATATCATTCAACATGGTGTAATCATAGATATTTCATGGTGTAATCATAGATATTTCCACTGGCAGAAAGAATACATTTATCTTTTATGGAGCCCTGCAATTGTAAATAATACCTGAACAGTTCATACGGCAATACCGTACTGTTCATCTTATCATATTCAACGCCTGCGCTCAGCCATTTATAATCCGCCCGGATACCCGCCACTTTCTGGTGAAAATAATTCAGGGTCAGGAAGCCGGCCTGTTTGAGCTGTTGGTAATCCTGGACGGCCTGGCGGTAGTAAAATCCGAACAGCCGGTTAAAAAAGTAGAGCCCGGCCCCTACCTGTGAATTGGTACTGGTATAGGAAAAATTACCCGGTTGCATAGCAGTATAGTCTGCATAGACCGTTGTATTATCCGGGATCAATCCCCCCGGTACACGCTGTACCTGTATGAAATTTCCCTGCGGAATGATAATATAGTCCATGTTCAGCTGGTAATACAGGGTACCGGTCCCGTCTTTCAGTTGCAGGCTGGCTGCATCAGCATAAGCCCTGGAAAGCAGGGTGACCAAGCCATCGCGCAGGGTGATCGCCTCATTCAAAACCGTAACCATGGCATCCGCGCTTTTCCATTTTTCCTGCTGCAATGCATAAGACCCGCTCAGGTCAAACTGGTGCTTTTTCAGAATGGTCTTAGAATAGTTAAACTCACCGGCGCCCCTCGATAATTGCTGGCTGTACGTGGTCTGCGCCGTAGTGGTATATTCATAGGACACCCGTGTGTGCAGGCTTTGAAAGAGCTGGTGCTGCAGGGCCGCCCCGGCTTTATGCTGGTCAAGCCGCTGTAAGAGACGGCTCTCTCCAAAATACATATAGTTATTATTAAACTGGAAACCATGGCGGAGCTGCCAGTTCATATTACTGATGGCCTGGTACCGGTCAAATGCTTCATTCCCGCGCTGCCAGTTGCCGGACACATAATTACTGATCGTGTTTTTCTTTCCCTTGCCGGCAAAAAACAACCCGGAATAATTGGCATTATAAATAGTATTGGAAACGGCGTACCGGCTGTAGTCTCTCCGGAAAAAGTAATTCCTGGAAAGCTCCGGAAAAAGTAATTCCTGGAAAGAAGCAGTTCCTGTTTATCAAGCGAACCAAATGATTTATTAAACCGGGCTTCCACATTCTTCTGGCGGTTTAAAAAAGACCGCCCTGTCAGCAGTTCGTCTTCCTGCTGATCCCAGCTGGTGTATCCGAGGGAAAAGGGAATGAATTTTGACCGCATAAAAAGCGTACTGCCCCAGTTGGTTCCGGAAGACCGGATATTGGACAGGTTCTCGCGGTTATTATATACCCGGCTGTAATTCAGGTAAGAGACCAATGAATATTTATGTTGCGGCAGAATAGTGAGGCGGATATCCGCTTTCCGCACATCCCGGGTTTCTGCCTGATCGGGTATGACCAGGAATTTTTCATCTGAACGGGCAGGGGTATATTCCGCATCCACGTCCAGCGTGATAAAGCGGGGGTGCCAGAAATAACTCTGTGTGCGCAGGGCCAGTCCTGCCATATAATTGGTGGTTTGCTGCTTTTCGCTGAACTGGTATCCATTCCGTTGCTGTTCCCGGTAAAATCCATTCAGCTTCAACTCCCCGCTGTACCGGTACAGGCGCCAGAACCCGGTGGGTATGGTTTGTGCCTGGGCCCTGACTTCCATGAATGGAACCAGTATTAACAACACGATTATAATAAATACTCTTTTCAGGTTATATCAGTTTAAAAAGATCGCCCGGTTCCTCCATGCGGATTATGACATTCCGTACAGGTAGTAGTCCCGATCTCCGCATGTGTTTCATTTTTAAAAACCAGCTCCCGGTCATGACAATCGAGGCACAGGGCCTGGCCTTTCCGGATAAGCAATTTTTTATTATCGCTGTAATGAATTTTTTATTATCGCTGTAATGCGGCGCATGACAGGTGGTACAAAAACCGGCGGCCACCGGTCCGTGTACAAATTCGTATTTAACCGTATAATTCTCATGGCAGGTATAGCAGACCGCATCCTGGTTGTACACCGGTTTACCGGGAGCATCCCCGGTATGGCATTTACTGCATGCTCTTTGTTTGTAGGGTGGGTGCAGGTACCCGGTGGCGGCCATCGCGTTCATGGTATCCTGCTGGCGGTTCACCGAATCAGTGGTTTTTGCGAGCCGGAGCAAACTGTCCTGCCGTTTTTTTTCCGGCACACCGTCAAAGAAAAAGCGTAACACCCCGCCTCCTGTTTTGGGAGAACAGGCAGCCAGCAATGCCAGGCTGGCGGCAATCAACAGCAGTGAAACAAGATAATATAGCGGGTTAGGTTTCAAGCCGGACTTTTATTTAACTGCCACGGGTCTCACAGCGCCGTACACACTGATCTTATCGGGCCCGTACTGGTTCGATACAAAAATGAGATAGCTGAGTTCATACTCTTTTGATACCCATTTCTTATAATACTCCCTGTTCGTATAGTCGATATACACTTTTGCCGGCAGCCACATATCCCCCGGCGCCTTATAAGGGCCGCCAAAGTACATCAGGAGTTTCCCTTGTTCATTAAACAACTGAACGTTTTCAAAACCGGCATCCACCACGTACAATAACTGATCCTGGTCCACGGCAATTCCTTTGGGGCGTACAAACTGCCCGGGCGCTTTTCCATATTGCCCGATGGAATAAAGGAACCGGCCGGTTTCATCCAGGACCTTGATTTTAAAATCGCCAAAATCGGTCACGTAGATCTTACCGGCACCCGCAGTAATATTGATGGGGTTATAGAACAGGCGTGCTTCAGCCGGCAATGTATCCGGGAATGAGGCCGAAAAAGAGAAATCAGACTTATTGTAGCTGCAGACCGAAGCTCCTTTAGAATTGGTCACCCATATTTTATCGGCAGTCACACATACATCCAGGGGCCTGAATTCGCGGGAGGGATAGGGATTTCCGAGTGATGCCAGGTAAGTAAGGTCTTTATCAAAGACCACTACATCCCCCCGTTCACCATCGGCCACATATAACCTTCCTTCTTCATCTGTGCAGCAGTTGACAGGCATGCGGAGTTTCCCTTTTCCTCCCGGAACAAACGGAGTGAATTTCTTTTTTGCCAGGTCAATCACGGCTAAGCCCCCGGTACCTGCGTCACATATATACAATTTACCGGGAGAACTGGCAATGCCATACGGTTTGCGGAGGGACAATGGGTTTTCGTCGCCCAGCACGGCGGATTTCAACGCGGAACGCTTACCACTTATATCAACCGCGCTGGTAAAACTGGTGAGGTACTGTATCCGGGTGGTATCAGGCGGCGCAGGATAAATGACAAGTGAGCGGGTACTCACCAGCTTCCTGCCGCAGGATGAAAAAAATGCCGGCAGCAGCAATAGAAACATTAAAAATCCTGTAAGCCGGAATTTCATAAAATAGTTTTTAATACACCGGGAACTGTTGCCAGTTCCCGGTGTGCTGGATTCTTAAAGCCTGTGGGTTCGTTTTCGCAATATAGTGATACAGTGGCGGCGGTTATTTTGCATGACAAGTCAGGCAAAGTGCGCTGGCTGCGTTCGATTTCAGGAGTAATTTTGGCTGAATTTTGGCTGGCCGGCGCTGTTATGCACATCATGACAGGAAGCACATTGCATTTTACCACCAAACAACATATTCTGAGTGATTGTTCCTCCCAGTCCGGAAGCTGTGGTTGTGGGGTTTTTCAGGCCGCCATCCGTTGTGGCAAGCGCTGCGTCATACGTAAATGATACCGGGTGGTCATTATTCAGCCCGGAACCAAGATTATACACACTGGTGATGAAATGGGTACCGTTGGTGGTGGTCCCAAAATTTTCCAGTGCAACCGTGCCATCATGACAACTCAGGCAGAGCTTGGAGCTCGCATCCGGCTGGCTCATGGTAGAGTTCAGTGTGGACGAACTATATAGTGTAAAAGTGGACGCGGTGGAGGCGTGGTTCCATAACGGGGCATCTGTAACGGTGGTGGAGGCATTGTGCGGCGTATGACAAACAATACAAATCTGCTGGCCAACGCTGGTATTCCAGGCCTGTGTGGAAAAATCGTGTTTGGATCCCACAATGGTTTGTGCCTGCATTACCTGAAAACCAAATAAAGCTGCAATAAGAAGACATACATTTTTGATCGGTTTCATAAAACTATTTTTAATGGAGTGAATTAAATCATATCAAAGTTTAATATGAATGCGTTACAGTTTTATGACATATATTATGCCCGGGAATGACTAATGTCATACGAATACTTTCAATTGAAAATCAATAACTAAGAGGGTTATGATCTTGCCCGTGACAGGTCAGGTAACAACGTCCCCGGCGGGAGCCCTGATCGTCAAACCGCAGAATACCCCCTGATGATGGCTTTACCACCGTCGTATTAAAATTGATCAGGCTGGAATTATTGGTGGCATTACCCTGCGTGGAACTGATGCCATGCGGATCATGGCAGGTATTGCAGGGGGCACGTTCTGATACAACATGTTTACTGTGTTCAGGGAAGGAATTGTTCCCGGCCAGGAGATTGGTCCGGTTATGGCAACTGTAACACAAAGCGTAGGCAGCGGCGGATTCAGTAGTGCCGCTGGCAGTCGTGTTCCCATCGGTTTTCAGGTATTGTAATTTCATGATCTGCGGATAAATGGATCCATGCGGACCGGCCGGTGAAGTGGCGCCATCACTGGCATGACAGGCCGTACAATACAATACTGTTGTAGCGGTATTCGGAGCGACCAGGTTGGGTACCACTTCGGCATTATTCCTGGGGCCTACTACCGGGTGGAATGAAGGATTGGTGGTGGCAAACTCAAGCCGCACATTGCTCTGCACAATCTGCCGGGCAGTGGCAGCAGCCGGAGCCCATGTATTCCCTGCATGACATTTATAACAGATCTCATACGAATATGTGGCCGCGGCCACCGGGTTGTGGCCGCGGCCACCGGGTTACCCGCCTGGTTAATTCCTGAAACACCGGTCTCAAATCCTTTAATCGCCGGGGCGGTGGCAGTGCTGCTGTTGACCGCATGCGGATTATGACAATCCACACATTCCACATGCCTGTTTGCGATACTGGCATTCTCGACCGGGTCATGCACACCGGTATAGGCAAACACATCATGACGGTACGTCTTTAATTGCTGTGTTTGTATATTCTTCCCTGCTGCATTGCCGTTATGACAATCCAGGCAGTTGTTCTCTTCCGGCTGGTATTTCATCAGGCGTAGCTTACCCCCCGCATTGTGCGGATTATGACAGTTCTCACAGGCATTATTTGCCACGGTGGTGTACGGCGTATGAAACCAGGGATTAGGAGCCGTGCCATTCCAGGTCCTGGTAGAAGTTTTATGCGTGGAGGTATTCCAGTAAGTCCGGTCATGGCAACTCATGCAAAGCGCCGAAGCCTGGGAAGTGGTTACCAGGAATGAACTGGTACTGTTCTGATGCGGATCATGACAGGAGATACACTGGACTTTTTCTCCCTCCAGGTGTACCGGGCTTGTAATGGCCGACGGGTTTTTTAATTGACCATCGGCTGTGGAGAGTACCGCATTGTACAGAAATGAAACCGGGTGATCATCGGATAAGTCGGTCGTCAGGTTCTTATTGCCTGCAGGCATGGTGGTTACTCCCGCTGAAAATGAGATCGGGCCCCGGGAAAGTATATTACCCAGCGCCACAGTTCCATCATGACAGGCAAGGCATAAAATGGAAGTGCCATCAGGCTGACCGGGTAAGGCATTCAGGGTTGAACTGGAATAAAGCGTATAGACCGAACCGGAATTGGCATGATTCCAGAGCGGCGGAAGCGGGGAGGAATTATGCGGCGTATGGCAGAAGATACAGATCTCTGATTCGCTGCTTGCTTTCACCGTACCCGGGCCACTTACGGAAAGATTGTGACGCGTATTCACAATTGTCTGCGCATGAATATGCCCCGTATAGCAGCAGCAACCTGCTAATACTATCATTTTACTGAGCCAGTTTCGCATCATTTGTTATAATATTTACCAGTTGAAAAACCTGTACTCTTGCATTATAGCTGTCGGCTATATAAATATTATCCTTAGCTGTCGGCTATATAAATATTATCCTTACTGTCAATAAAAATTCCGGCCGGCATCCAAAACTGACCGGGTTCCCTTCCCTGGCTGCCAAAATTGTAAAGGAAGATTCCCGCCGGACTGAATATCTGGACATTATGAAACAGCGCATCGGTTACATACACATTCCCAAATGAATCTGTAGCCACCCCCTTGGGTAAGGCAAAATAGCCCGACGCGTTTCCTGCACTTCCAAAAGAACGGATCCACTTACCGGTCTTGTCAAATACCTGTATCCTGTAATTCAAAGCATCCACTATATAGGCGGATCCATTCCGGTCAAAACAAACAGAAATCGGGTAGTTAAACTCACCTGGCCCGTTTCCCCTTTTTCCAATCGTGTATAATCTTTTCCCGTCCTGGTTATAAACAACAATGCGGTGTGCCGCTGTCTCTGTTACCCATATTTCCCCGGTTACAGGAGAATTGCATATACCCGTTGGCTGCATCAGTGTATCCGTTCCGGCAAAAGGGACAACTTTCCGGCCGTCTTCCAGTAGTAAATAAAGTTTATGTTACCCATATTTCCCCGGTTACAGGAGAATTGCATATACCCGTTGGCTGCATCAGTGTATCCGTTCCGGCAAAAGGGACAACTTTCCGGCCGTCTTCCAGTAGTAAATAAAGTTTATTTACCCTTGAATCGCTAAATACGATCCCTTTACCCGGAAGATTACAGATCCCTACAATTGATTCAGCCCTGAATTTCCCTTTGGCAAAAACCCGGGGCGCTCCAATTTTATTATTGCTTATCCCGAAAACGAGCCCGGCCCCCTGGTCAGCCACCCAATAATGCTGCGGGTCTGTGGCATAAAGGGCAACCGGTTTGTTTAACGCCATTTCATCTGACCGGTCTGAACCGGCAATAGCTCCAAGCAGATCACGCGCCGATTTAATTTTACGGCCTTGCTTTTTTACCGGCTGGGGAAACTGGCTGCTCCATTCCACTTTTGCCGAAATGACCTGCAAAAGAGAATCCTCCTGCGATCGGGCGATTCCCATTTCTGCACAAAACAATACACAAAAAAGCATCCATTTCCTGGCTTTCATTTCAGTTGACTTGGCTTAAAAGTAACCCATTAGTCTCTTTTGCAATATGACGGAAAACAGGCCGGATAATGATGAGAGTCATAATTGGAAAAACAATACAATTAGTTGAATTATAATTGTTTGTATAAATTCATTGCTGCACTTGTCCCGAAAAAACCGTTTGAAAAACCCAAAACAGCCTTCCCGGCCCGGAGATTCTGCTTCCCTTTTTTAAGTACCTTTTTATAGGCCACATTAACGATAACTGACCGTGGAATAATACAAACTGACGTGTTTCACATCTTGTATTGAGTCCGGTCATAATAAACAGCTTCATTGTCGAATAAACAGCTTCATTGTCGTGTTACATTACTGGTATATTAAACCAATGACAGATGAAACAGCTATTAAAACTGGCTGTCCTGTTTTTATTCCTCCTGCCGGGGTGCAGTTCCTCCCGTATCACCAGCTCCTGGAAAGCAGACAATGTACAGCCGCAAACCTTTAAAAAGATCGTTGTACTGGGACTGATCCGTGAAAATGACCGGTCCTTGCGTGAGAACATGGAGCAACACCTGGT